>JAHBXU010000588.1 GCA_019636315.1 Planctomycetaceae bacterium
CTTTCGCGGTCTCGGGTGGGGAATGGTGTCCGCTGTGGGTTACATGGTGGCCAACCTGGGATTACGGGACGTTGCTCAGCCGGACGGAGACGTCGGCGCCGTGGCCTGGGCCATCTGGGTCTCGGCGAATAAAGCGGCGCCGGTCATGCTGGCGGCCTGGATCCTCGTCGGTTGTCGGGCGCTGCGCGGACTGCCCGCATTGCCGCCGCGTCATGTCGTTGTGCCGCTCATCCTCACGGGACTCCTTATGCAATGGGGAGGCAACGTCTGCTTTCAGTTTGCGCTCAGCCGCGTCGGGCTGGCGCTGTCGGTGCCGCTCTGCTTTGCGACCATTCTGGTGAGTGCGGCGATCATTGGCCGCCTGGCGATCGGTGACCCGCTCACGTCGTCGACGTTGCTGGCCGTCAGCACAATGATCGCTGCAATCACAGTCCTGACGCAGGGCACACAAGCTGCGGCCGGGACAATTGTCGGCGCTCCCGATCGGGCATCGACATCGTTGGCGGTTGCCGCGGCTTGCCTTTCGGGAATCGCTTACGGGGCGGGCGGCGTTGTGATCCGCCGCTATGTGCGGGTCGATCTCTCCCATTCGGCGACCATCATGGTGCTGAGTACAACCGGCGTCGTTTCTCTCGGCGGCGCCAGCCTGCTGCAAATTGGTCCGGATCAATTGATGGCAACTCCGCCCGACACATGGTCCATGATGCTTTTTGCCGGAGCGGCCACTGCGGTGGCGTTTTTTGCGATCTCGCTGGCCTATCAGCACCAGTCTGCGGTGAAGGTGAACCTGTTGAACGGCTCGCAGACCGCGATGTCGGCGCTGGCCGGAGTGGTGCTCTTCGGCGAGCCGAATACGACCTGGCTTCAGGCCGGAACAGTGCTCACGATCGTCGGGTTGATCCTTTCGGCGCGGCCCGAATCACCGCAGATTCCTCCGGAGGACCCGATCGTTCCGCCGCCTGAGTCCGGAAATCCGCCATGAGCAGAGACGTGGCCGACTCTTGTGAATGCATGAAATCTCGTCATCCGAAGCACCCACATGAACGAGGGCTACCGAGTTCCCTTGCCGTCGCTTCGCGTTACGACTGGTCGCGCCTTCGGGGGCGTTTCATGCGACTCCGGGTTGTGACGAACAGACAAACTTCATCGCCTCCACTCCCGATTGCTCTCTCAAACCTCTCCTGTCCATGACCGGCCGCCATTCCGACGCACCGCTTGATTTCGACGCACTGATTCGGCGCGTGACAGCCGAGACGTTCGTCCGTTCCGTTGAGGTCCATGAGGAGATTGGGTCGACCAATAGCCGTGGCCTCGAACTGGCGGCCCTGCCAGGCGGGAAATATCCGCAGCTGATTATGGCCCAGCGTCAGACGGCGGGCCGCGGCCGTGGCGCCAATCGGTGGTGGTCATCCGCGGGAGCGCTCACCTTTTCGCTCGTGCTTCCGGTCGACTTGGCACGTCTGCCGCAATCCCGCTGGCCGGAACTTTCGCTGACGGTCGGAACGTCGGTCTGTCGTGCATTGCAGCGGCTGGCGGTAACGGAAGACGTGCGATTGAAGTGGCCCAACGATGTGTACCTCAACGGAAAAAAGATCTGCGGGATTCTGGTCGAGGTTCCCTCGGCTGCGACGGGACGGCTCGTGGTGGGAGTGGGATTGAACGTCAACAATTCCATTCGTGACGCGCCCGAAGAACTGCAGACAGCGGCGACATCTCTGTGTGATGCGGTTGACGGGTCGCGGGAGATGATCGACGTGCTGATCGCCGTGTTGCAGTCGTTGGAGTATCACGTCAACGTCCTGTGCGACGATGCGGACGCCATGCGCCGCATGTGGCGCGAGTTGGATTTTTTGATGGGCCGCAGCGTTGTCGTCGGAGATGAGCACGAAACGATCAGTGGAACTTGCGAAGGCATCGATGACGACGGCGCGCTGCTCCTGCGGACATTGGCGGGACCGCGGCGTGTGTTTGGCGGGACCGTCCAAACATTCACCTGATGCTGCGAACTCGCGAGCGCCCATCGGATCTGGGTAAGATTCGTCCATGTGGACGACAGGCGACTGGGGTCCGATGAGCGACGTGCCGCCGCCCGCGGGGCCGATGCGCCCCGGTATCGGGCGTCGCGTGCGCGCCCCCGTCCTGCCCTTCACGACCGCGCTCGTCGCGGGCATTGTCCTCGATTGGTTCGCCGATTGCGGCACCGCGATCTGGCTGGCGACCGCGGTGATCGCGCTCCTTGTCAGTCGCGTTGGCGATCGGCGAGGTGCTGCGTCGGTCGCAACCGTTGCACTGCTGATCGCCTGCGGCTGTGTTGGCGGACTACGGCACCAGCTCTGCTGGTCAGTCGTCGGACCGTGCGACATCAGCCACTTTCTGGACGACGATCCGATCCGCGTGAAGCTCGTGGGGGTCATCGACTCGCCGGTGACGATTCGACCGGCGCCGCAGAGCGACATGACGCCGTCATGGATGCAGATCGACCGTTCTCAATGCGATCTTCATTGTGAACGGATCATCGGAGCGAACGGCGATGTCCCGGTGACGGGGCGAGTGCGTGTGATCGTCACGGGTCACGTGCTGCATGCAACCGTCGGTGACCGCGTCGAAGTGCTGGGACGGCTGATGCGGCCGCGCGGTTCACAGAACCCTGGCGGATTTGACTACCGGACGTTCCTTCGCCAAGAGGGGATCCGTTCCGTCCTGGACGTCAATCATCCGGAAGCCGTTCGGCGTCTGGAGGCGAACGTCTCCGCGGGCTGGGCCCGTGGTCGGGCCCGACTGCGGGCCGAGTGTGAACGGATGCTTGTGCAGAATCTGAGTCCTCAGGCGGCGCCGCTGGCGGTCTCGTTGCTGCTTGGCGAGCGTTCGGCGCTGCCTCAGGAAACGCGGGATGCGTTTGTGGAAAGCGGGACCGTGCACGTGCTGGCCATCTCTGGTCTACACGTCGGCATTCTGGCGGTCCTTTTGCTTGTGATGTGCCGCCTCCTCAACACATCGACAGGGATGACGACGCTCATCGTGTTGCTGGGAATTGCGGCCTACGCCTGCATCACGAATCATCGGCCACCGGTGATCCGGGCGAGCGTCCTCGCAGCGACTCTTGCGGCCGGATGGCCGTGGTTTCGGACCACGGGGGGCGCCAATCTGTTGGCGTTCTGCGGCGCGGTCGTCTTGCTCATGAATCCGACGGACCTGTTTGATATCGGGACGCAGCTGTCGTTCCTGTCCGTCATGGCCATCGGCTGGGGCACGACGGTGGTCGCAGGATGGACGAGCAACCCCTGGCGATCGACGGGGAGTGACTGGCTGTGGAACTCGCGCGGCATGGGCGTCCCTACCGTCCTGCGCTGGCTGATCGAAGGGTATTTCATCACAGCGGCGATCTGGCTGTTCACTGCTCCGCTGGTCGCCGCCAGATTTCACCTGGTCGCACCTGTGGGTCTCCTGCTGAACGTCTTGCTGTTGCCGTTTGTGAGCGTCGTCCTGTGGCTTGGATTCGCCACGGTGTTCTGCGGATTGCTCGCGCCTTGGGTTGTGCGTTGGCCGGCCGCCGGGTTTGATTGGTCGCTGGGCACTCTCCAGGACATCGTGTCAGTCGCCGCACGGTCGCCAATCGGGGCGGTCTGCGTTTCTGGCCCGGGCACCGCCTGG
>JAHBXU010000589.1 GCA_019636315.1 Planctomycetaceae bacterium
GATCAGCTGTTCGATGGTCGCGATTTTCCCGCACGGAGGCGCCGACATCTCGAAGATGCGCGCGATCGCCTCGGCGACCGGTGGGCGCTACTACTTCCCCGATGATCCCAACAAGCTGCCCAGTATCTTCATCAAGGAAGCAAAGACGCTCAAACGGAGCATGGTGCAGGAGAAGACGTTCACCCCCGAGGTTGCGTTTCCGTCGCAAGTGCTGGAAGGGATCGACGCGCTGCCGCCGTTGCATGGCTACGTGCTGGCGACATCCAAACCGATGGCGGAGACAATTCTCATTACGCAGGATCAACTGGCCGACATCGAAGAGACCGATCCGGTCCTCGCGATCTGGCGCTATGGGCTGGCGACCACAGCCGCGTTCACGTCCGACCTGTCGCCCGCATGGGGCGTCGACTGGGTCAACTGGGAGCAGTATCAGGCGTTCGTCAAACAACTGCTTATTCGCGTGTCCCGCGTCAAGCAGGAGAGCGACCTGCGGATGTGGACGTATATGGCGGGTGGAGAGGGAGTCATCATGGTGGAGGATTTCCACCCGGATGAGGCGTTCCTCGATCTTAAGGCGACTGTCGCCGGACCGCAGAACCGCGAGCAGACGCTCGACCTCAAGCAGGTCGGGCCGCGCCGGTATCAGGCGACATTTCCGTTGTGGGGAACGGGGCGATATCAGGTGATGGCCGTCGGTGTCGCGGGCGAGCGGGCGGACCGCGTCCACAGCGGTTTTATCGTACCATACTCTCCCGAGTACCTTCGCTTTCGTTCCGATCCAATCCTGCTCGAAGAGGTCCGCCAGCGGACGGGAGGCATCCTGCTGGGCGGCGAGTCGAAATCGGAAGACGTCTTCAATCGACGCGAGCCGAAGCGGAGCACGCAGCCGATTTTCGACTGGTTCCTGATTGCATTGGCGTGCCTGATCCCACTCGACGTGGGAATCCGCCGCGTGCAACTCGACTGGAAAGTCATCAAGAACTGGGTGGGACTCGGCCGCCGCGATCAACCGACCGACACGATGGGGACGCTGCTGCGACGCAAGCAGTCGCTGGACGAGCGGCTCGACAAGGGTCCGAAGTCACCCCCGTGGTCCCCCACGCAAGCCGCGCCGAAGTACGATGCACTTCCGACTGCAGCACGCACCCGCCCGGTCAAGCCCCCTCCCAAACCGGAGGCGCCGAAGGAATCGGACTCTCAGACAACAACGTCCCGTCTGCTGGATCTCAAACGCCGACGGAAGGAGGAGGAGTAACCACCAGGACGCGGAGGCCCTTGGGTGTGTCTCCCAATCGGAGTCGCTGCAATCAGACGACCGAGTGAGTTCAACTCTATCCCTTTCCCCTTGGCGCTCCTGGCGTCTTGGCGGTTCATGACAAACGCGAGCACGAGATGACAAGTACCACAAGTGCAATCGAGTTCCTCCAATCGGAAGCGGATGACTTCCGGCAGACGTTCGCCGCAGTGCGGGAAGAGATCGGCAAAGTCATCGTCGGGCAAGCGCGGGTCGTCGAAGCGGCGATGACGGCCCTGTTCTGCGGCGGCAACGTCCTGCTCGAAGGTGTGCCGGGGCTCGGCAAGACCGAACTGGTCAAAGCCATGGCGCAGGTGCTCGACCTGGAGTTCCGCCGCATCCAGTTCACGCCCGACCTGATGCCAGCCGACATCATTGGCACCAACATCATGCAGACGGACGAACACGGGCGGTATCGATTCGAGTTCCGTCAGGGGCCGATCTTCACGCAGCTGCTCCTCGCGGATGAGATCAACCGCGCCTCACCCAAGACGCAGTCTGCTCTACTCGAAACCATGCAGGAAGGCACCGTGACGACCGGGGGAGTGATCCACCGGTTAGTGCAGCCGTTCTTCGTGCTCGCCACACAGAACCCGTTGGAACAAGAGGGAACGTATCCACTGCCAGAAGCGCAGCTCGATCGATTCCTGTTCAAAGTCGACGTGCCGTTTCTCTCCCGGCAGGAACTCAACGACGTCGTCAGTCGCACGATTCTGAAACCGGTCGTCGAACTTCGGCGGCTGATGGACGCCGCGCGGATTCTGCAATTACGGGATGTGCTCAACAAGGTGGTGGTGGCTGATCCGATTCGCGACTTCGCCTGCCGGCTGGTGCTCGCAACGCACCCCGACTCCGAGTTTGCAACGGACGATGTACGGCGATTCGTGCGCTGGGGGGCCAGTCCGCGGGCGGCGCAGTCGCTGATTAAGGCCGCGCGCGTCAGGGCGCTGAGCGAGGGCCGCGCCCATGTCGCCTTCGATGATATCCGCCACTTCGCCGACGAAGTGCTCGGCCACCGCGCGCTGCTCAACTACGACGGCCAGGCAGAGAACATCGCCGTGACGTCTCTCGTCCACGACTGCGTGGCATCGTTACCGGAACAGGCGGCGTGACGCGGTATGATACGGAAACGATGAAGATCTCGAATGTCCGCTTGGAAAGGGGCTATCCATGTTCGACAGAAGACGGGTTGAATCCGAAGGTCCGTTTTTCGCCCTGACTGAGAGGTTGCGAGACTTGATGATCCGGTGTCGACATTCGATCGAACGGCTCAAGGTCGACGATGGCGGATCGCTTGTGGCACTTGTTTGGCTTTGTGACGCGCATGGTGGTGAGTTTCTCGTAAGGCGTGTTCTCCTGAAGGATGATGGACTTACTTATGAAAGACTCAGATACCTTGCCGAATACGGGAATGAAATCCTGAATCAGGTATCGTACGACGATGCTTCAGGTAAACGACCGATGCGTGCTGGTGAGGATGTCCCTCACGAGTTTGACGAGATGGCACGGTATGCGCGGTCCGCGATGTTTCGCAGTGGAAGTGACGTCATAAAGAAGTCGCAGTGGAGTGGGTGACCGATCTTTCCAGGTTCGTTTTCAAGAAGGGCAAGAGATGCCATCACCATTCCCGGGCATGGACCCGTTTATTGAGTCGCAGGATTGGGAGGGGTTCCATATGAGCATCATTCCCGTGTTCCGGGAATTGCTCATACCGTCGCTTCGCCCTGCTTACATCTGTCAGGTGCAGAAGTATGTGTACCTCATGACGGACGAGGAGGAAATCCGGCGTCATCTTGCTCCGGATGTGAATGTGGCAATAGACGATTTGCCGTTCCAATCCACGGACGGCGGGCAGGTTGCGACCTTGGCGCCGGTCATGCTCGCGCTTCCCGAACCGCTGGAGCTGGAACAGCCCTTTCTGGTCATCCGTGCGACTGACGGTCGCGAAATCGTGACAGTCATTGAATTGCTTTCACCGTGGAACAAGATGAAAACGGAGGGTTTGGCTGAGTACCTCACCAAGCGTCAGGAGTATCTGCATTCGCCGGCCAGCGTGATGGAGATCGATCTGCTTTGCGGCGGAACGCGGCTTCCATGTCGCGGGCCGTTGCCGGGAGGCGACTATTACTGTTATGTCAGTCGGGCCGGGCAGCGGCCCCATGTGGGGGTCTATTCATGGACGATGTCCGACCGCCTTCCGGTCATTCCTGTTCCCCTCCTGCCGGAGGACGGCGACGTACCCCTCGATCTGCAGGCGGCGTTTGATCTGGTGTATGAACGATCTGGTTACGATTACTCGCTCAAGTATGACAAACCTCTGTCCCCATCAGTCAACGACGCCCGACGGACATGG
>JAHBXU010000059.1 GCA_019636315.1 Planctomycetaceae bacterium
CCGGTCCTCCGCCGTTAAGAATTCAAACGGGACCTTGCTGTTCCCAATCTCGAAGATCTTCGTCTCCGTGTGCAGCACGGTCAGATCAAATCCCGAGCCGGCGCCGTGCTGATGCAGAGAATCCACCACGTGCCGGCGAAACCAGGGCTGCGAAACAGTGCGGCTCTCGACTTCGAGGAACGTCAACTCTCCCACACGTCGCCGATCTGACGCACGAGAAAAATAGGCGCCGCGCATCGTCACCAGAAACGGCACCTGCCATTCAATCGTCCCCTGGGGAGCGAAGACGTCGGGTATGTCGATCGACAGCATGCGGCCGACGAGATCAACCGCGGCTTCTGGATCATCCCGAATCACCGGCCGCTGCCGATAAAGCGCTCCACTGCACAGGCAGCATGAGCCGACAACTCCGGCAAAACCGAGCGCGACCAGCACGGTCCATAAGGACGATCGCTGGCGCGGGACGCTTTCGCTTTCGGAGTTCGGGCCGCCTGGCGAAGCATGGTCAGCGTCGCGGGACTTCGCCATGAATGATGATGGCCGGCGGGTCTATCGACGGATCGGATCTGACAACACGCGGACCGCGACGGGGTCGGCATCATGCCCGTCGCGACGACTCAGGCGACGACCACGCCGGACGGTGTCCGTTCAAGCCATGTTAACGAGCCACGAATCGCGCGCCGAGAGAATCGCCAGCGCCGCCAGGATCCAACACACGGAAGGCTCAACACGCGCGCCACATCAGTCGTCCTGCTGGGCGCCCGACTGTTGCAGCTTTCGCAGTCGCCTGCGCTCTTTCTTGTTTAGGCCGCCCGAAACGGCCTGACTCTGCTTCATATCTACGTCGTCCCCGTCAATCGTTGGCGACAATGGCTCTGGTGAAACACGCGGGCCCTTCAAGTTTTCGGCCGGATCGATCCGCATTTTTTGATCGACCGCCGGCTTGGAAGCCGTGATCGACGGAACTTCAGCGGGCTTGATCGCCGTTTGTTGCGGACGCACGGCTTTGGGCTCGCTTGGCGTCACGACTTTCTTCGCACGAGCGGGAGCGGGCGGCCGAGGAGACGATATCTCCTCAACGGGCCGGCTTGACTGACGAGCCGTCCAACGCCATCGATTCCATTGAGGCAGTTTCAGGCCGCGACGAACCGGTCGCCATGCGTTGCCGATGCCGCGCCACAATCGCTTGACGAGAGAATCGCGCCGAGCGATTGCCGGTGCTTCGATCGACACATGGATGACATAACGGGCGTGAAACAGCAACGCCGTCGCCAAACCGAGATGCGCGAGTGTGGCTGAGCCGACCTGCAGCAGATTGCCCATCCGTTCCGGCAGCGCTTCGCCGAGCGTCAACGTGGCGGCCGCGACAAGCCCAGACACAGCGGCCACGCGAAGCAAGCTGCGGCTGCAGGCACAGTTCCTCAACTCGGTCCCCAGCAACCGGAACATCGCCAGGCTGATGGTGGACACCGGCACAAGCCAGCTCAGCAGTTCATATTTCGGCACGTTCAAAGGCCATACGCGAAGCATGTACTCGCCGAACGGGAGATGCGCTTCCGTCGCTACGACGGCCAGGAAGAATTGCAATGCGACGCCAACCCACAACCAGAGCCGGTATCGCCCATGAAAATCGTTGCGGCTCTTGCGGCGATACCAGTAGATCAGCAGCGCCAACTGCCCCGACCAGAGCAACATGATCGTGCTGAAGAAGTTGGCGAGCCGTCCCGAGCGAATCCCCAGGATGGACCGCAAGCCAAAATCAGCCTGCTCCGCCAGGTCGCCCACATAGAGCAACCCGGCCCAACAGGCCAGACACATTGCGGCGACACACCAGTGAATCCAGAGCTGCGGCCGAATGACGCCGTGCAACGGGGAGTTTTCCAAGGCAGGCGCGGCGGCAGACGAAGACGCCGGAGTCGACGCGTGTTTCCCAACTGCGACCGGCGGATTGACTCCCCCCTCGCCCTCACTCTCTTGAGCAAGTCGGCGGCGGCGGCGTTCGTGGACTGAGCTGGAACCAGCGAAGCGAATTGACATGGACGTGCACAGGGTGAAACGCACCCGCGTTCGACGGGCGACCGCTGCGAGACCTGTGAATGGGATCGACCTGGCAGCCCCACCATCCGCAAGGACGGCTTCGCGCTTCCCGACTCCCCACAGGCGCGCCACCCGTCTCCCAAACGAGGCATGCGCTATCGAATGGATCGGTTCGATGGCTCCGCGAGTCCGGGAGATCCGCCAGCCTTCCTGAACCGAAATCCGATTTTCTTCCACGGCGTCCGCAGGGGTTGCCGCACCCGAAGGAATTAACAACCACACGGTGCCATTTTAGCATTACTGGAATATCTGGCGCAATCACAGAGAGTGCCACATAGGCAGTCACTGTCGGTTTCCTGTCTGGTCGGAGACGCCTTTCGACCACCGATTGAATTCGTAATACATTAATATTAAACATCTTACGAATAATAACCACGACAATTGCTGTTTCGGCATGTGACGTGCTTTTGGTTGAACTATGCCCCGTGATCCATTCTCGAAAATGAGAGGAGGTCCAATGATCACATTCAATCGCGTCTATTCACGAAGCAAGCCCTGGAGCGTTTGGAACCAGCTTTCAGCAGAGTTAAACGACATCTGGGAACAACACTCCCAGTCATCCCATGCCCCGGCCAATCTGTGGACCAGGGAGGATGAGGCCGTCCTCACCGTATTGATTCCCAGTCGGCGCCTTGAGGACGTCCAAGTGTCCGTCCACCGGGATGTCGTAACGATCGAGGCCGCGGCTGCTGCGGACGATCTCCCCGAAGGAACGGCCTCGTTGCGACGAGAACGGCATCATCCGCAGTTCTCCCGCAAGGTGAAATTGCCGTTCGAGATCGACCCGGAACAGGTCGAGGCGACCTATGAGCGGGGCCAACTGCGCATCCAGCTTCGCCGCCATCAATCAACGCTGCCGACCAAAATCGCCGTCAAATCGGCCTGAACAGCAAATCGCGAATCTACGCTTTCAATCCAGATCCCCAAAACACAAGTCGAGGAGCCATCAATGAACGCCACACTCTCTCAATCTCAATGCCGGCCGCAATGCAGCACGTCTCATCAGAAGACCCAGACGGCACGCCCCAATGCGGACATTTACGAAACCCAGGACGCCTGGCTGTTGATTGTCGACCTGCCAGGAGCGGATGAACAATCGACAGATGTTTCCATGGAAAAGCACGTGTTGACGATCAAGGCGAGCGTCAACGACGTCGTTCCCGAGGGATTTGAACGAGCACATACCGAGTTCCGTTCACGGACGTACGAGCGGGCATTTCGGTTGCCGGATCAGGTCGACACGTCAGCCATTGACGCGACCGTGAAAAACGGAGTCCTGAACCTGAAGCTGCCCAAATCGAAAGAGGCCATGGCCCAACAAGTCACCGTCAAGGGCGGCTGAGTCGATCGACTGCCAATCCCCGCACACCTCACGCCAGGCATACGTGTCCTGACGTGGGGTGTGTTTACTTGAAATGGGAATCAACGCGGTCAAGCCGTGCTCCTGGACGTGGCTCCATCAACCCGTCAAACCTGTCGGAAAAGAGTGTTCGAGGCAGCATAGATCCGAACCGCGTGATAAAATCGGCGACTGTTCGGGAGAGACGAGAAGCGAGTTCCGACCCCACGATGCGCCACACATGGCGTCGCCCGCTTCGCGAATGATCCCGCAGACAGGTCAAACGGATCCGCGCCCTCTTGCCGTTTGCCACGCCTCTCAGCGGTGTTGCCATTGAAAGTGCGTGAATGTTCGACCGTCCGTCAGCAACTCTCCAAACCGTGTCCGACGTGGCATGTACTGTTTGCGGCTGCGTGTGCGACGATCTGGAAGTCACGGTGTCGAACGGGCGACTGTCGGAGGTCTCTCGCGCGTGCTCGTTGGCCAAACCATGGTTTGACGCCTTGGCGCGTTTCGAGCGGCACTCGATTGGCGAAGCGTCAATTCACGGACAGGCTGCATCCCGTTCCGCGGCTGTCGCGGAGGCCGCCCGGATTTTGCTGGAGTCCCGCGCTCCGCTCATTTGGGGCCTGTCGCAAAGCAGCACACCCGGTCAGCGGGAAGCCGTGCATCTGGCGGAACTTCTCGGGGCGACCATCGATACCACGGCTTCGGTCTGTCACGGGCCGTCGATCATGGCCATTCAGTCCGCCGGGGAATCGACTTGCTCGCTCGGCGAAGTTCGCAACCGGGCTGATCTGGTCGTCTTCTGGGGCACCGACCCTTGCCTCAGCCATCCGCGGCACATGGAGCGCTACTCGGCCGAGATCGCGGGGGAGTTCGTGCCGCGCGGACGACAGGACCGCTTTCTGGTCGTCATTGACGTCGAGCGGACCGCCACTGCCGAAATGGCTGACCTGTTCATTCCTGTCACGCCCGGCCGGGACTTTGAGGTCGTCTGGACATTGCGCCACTTGCTGCGGGGCGGATCACCGCCTCCGGACTGCGATCTGGGGGCCGATCTGGACCAACTTCAAACTCTCACGAATCATTTGCGGAACTGTCGTTATGGTGTGGTGTTTTTTGGACTCGGCCTGGCGCAGCGCGGTCAGGGACATCTCAACGTGGACGCGTTGCTGCGGTTGGTGGCGGACCTGAATCGCCACACGCGATTTTGTGCTCGTCGCATGCGCATCCCCGGAGACGTCAGCGGAGCCGACAGTGTGCTCTGCTGGCAGACCGGATTTCCTTTCGCCGTCAACCTGCAGCGCGGCTATCCGCGCTACAACCCGGGCGAGTTCACTGCGAACGAACTGCTCGAGCGCGAAGAAGTCGACGCCTGTTTGCTCGTCGGCAGCGAAGCCGTCTCCGAACTTTCCCCAAAAGCCATCGACACGTTAGCGCACATTCCCGTGATCTCACTGGATTCGCCGCATCTGCCTCCTGCGATTGCCGCCGACGTTCAGTTTCGCACGGCCATCTATGGCGTTCATGCTCCGGGGACCGTCTATCGCATGGACGAGATTCCCATTCCAGCGAGACGTTTTCTCACGACCGACCTGCCGACGGATGATGAAGTCCTCTCGGCCATTCGAAGGTCCATCGCAGGCGATTAACTGCCGGTGAACGTCATGCTTCACCACCACGGATTCATCTTACTCCCAAGCCGACGGCTCTGCCGTCGTTCGAGGGGGGCGACTCTTCCGAAGTCCAATGGGTTGTCGCCGACGAGTCGAACGACAGACGCACGTCGAGTGCTCCGCAGCGCACGGGTCCCAACGGCGGAGGGCGCAGAGACCACAGCAGATCCTCGAACATTGGGAATCGTCCCGACACGATATGGAACGCGTGTGTGGCCTCGTCCATCGCACCGCGGAATTCCCAATCCGTAAGAAACGACTTCGTACAGGGAACATCGGGCTCGACTGTCCGCAATTCGTTCCTCTTGCACCCCGGACCGCGACCGCGTCGCCGAAGCGGCGCGACATTCACGTGATGTGAAAGCCTTCCAGATCCGTAACGACTTCGAGTTCCTGATGCGTCTCGAAGACGTCCCGAACCGTGTCGAGCCACGCTGGCGTCGGCAGACCGTACGGACGAAATTTGGCGGCGGCGCCCGTCTCTTCCCGGTAGAGCAACGCGCGATGCACACCAAGCCGCGAGGCGGCGGGGGAATCAATCAGGTTGGACGAGTCAGCCGCATTCATCGGAAAGGCGACCCGCAGTTCAAACTCTCTGAGCGATTGCCGACTTAACCAGCGATCGACATTGCTGTACGAATCGGCCCAAAGCAACGTGTGCATGCCGAGCGGCGGACCTTCGGCAAGCAAGTCCGCGAACATCCGCCCGGTGGCCGGCGCAGCGTCCTCTGAAGAAGCGCCGAATCCGCTCAGGCTGAAGTCGTCGTCCGACTTTCTCAAATCACGGAATTTGCTCACGCCGGCAATCAACAGAAAGAGCGGAACGTGACCTTCGCCCAATGCGGTATCGCGGCGGCGGCGCTCAGACGCAAGTTCCTCAATCGCCTCGGATGCCGTTTGCGGAGTGACGAGACGCACGTCTGACCCGATCGCCGCGGCGACGTTCTTCCAGACTTCGCTTTCCACGGATCCGGGCGGACTCCCGTCGAACACAAAGAAGTTTGCCGTGCGATTGCTCGACCGCATCGTGTCATCAGACGACAATCCGGCGCCGGGCGCGTCATTCGTTGCGCGAAGTTGTGCGTCGCAGCGGCGCTGGGCCGCGAGCGCGATGAGTGCGGTTGTCAGAATTCCCGTGGCGCCGCTCGCATCCGCGCCGACGATCAACACGTTCGCACCAGATTGCGGAGGAAACGACACGCTGGTCGGGGGCCCGATGTCGACCGACTCGCCCAGCCACATTCGCGGCGCCAGCGGCACCGGTTCGGGATGCTGCTCGGCCCATTCCGACTGACCGACTCCCGCCACGAGGGACGTCAGTTCCAGATTTCTGGCGGGATCAGACGGCACATTGCCCTCGAAGATGATGGGCGGCGAAATGCGGAAGCCGCGCTCGCGCGCAAAGTGCTGGATCACCCCCAGGTAACCCGCACGTTCCTCATCGGGAAGCCAGGCGATCTGAAAGGGATGATTTCCTTCCACCAGGCCGTTGGCGTCGTTGTAGATTGCTTCGCCGGGCCGAGTGAGGAGTCGCGCGGCCGTGTTGTCCTCGCTGAGAATCAGATGCGCATCGGCGTCGCTGCACTGCAGGGCGACACGGACAGCGACCTGCCCCAGCGTGCTCCGAGCGAGCGAGTACGCCCCGCCAAGCGTCTGCGATCCGAGAATCACATGCACACCGAAGGCTCGTCCCTGCCGCACCAGCCGATCCAGCAGCAGCGCCGCCTGCTGCGAATAGCGATCATCCTCGACAAAGAACTCCTGGAATTCGTCGATCACCAACAGGATGCGGGGAAGAGGACTTTCGAGCGTCGATCGGCGCGCGTCAAAAGTGGCTGATGACGTCCCCCGCTGGGCACTCGTCTCTGAACCCTGCACTCGATCGCGATAACCCGCGATGTCCTGAACGCCGACACGACGAAAGAGTTCGCCCCGCTCGTTGAGGATGGCGTCGAGACGTTGGAGCACGCTGACGCCGAACTCCCGATCGCTTTCAATCGCGATGACCCGCGCGTGTGGCAGGCCGTCGTGAATCGAATATCTTTCGTCCCTTTCACCGCGATCACTCGGGGCATAGGCCTTGAATTCGACGCCCTTCTTGAAGTCCACCAGATACAGTTCGACTTCCTCAGGAGAGTAATAGAGGGCGACGTTGGTAATCAGCGTATGAAAGAACGTCGATTTGCCCGAGCCGGTTTTGCCGGCGACCAGCATGTGCTGACTGGTCCCCTTTCCCAGCCGCAAATGTTGAAGCTTGGTGGCTCCGGCCCGGCCGAGGGGAATGTCGATCCCGGACCGGCTGTCTTTCGTCCAGACCTCTTCCGGTTTCGGTGCGATGCGAGAGAACGAGACTTCGACGCGACGGACGTCCTTCGATGCCTCGCCGACATTCTTCACAATCTGTGTGAACAAATCCGGCGGCGGAGGCGCGTCAACGGTGAGCGGCCAGCGGCCCAGCAGGCGGGCTTTCGGATAGAACGCGCTGAATTGATTGATCTTGCGCGACGTCTTCGCAGCGTCGTGTGATGGAAGCTCCGTCAGGAGAGGCGTCGATCGGGTATCAGTGCGGCTGCGCCAGACAAACGCATTCGCACTCGCTTCGATGGCGGAGAGGTCAAACGCGTTGGGCATCGTGGCCGTCCGGTCGACGCTCATCAGCAGGTAGACGCCGCAGCGCGGCCCGCTGGCGGCGATGCTCATCAATCGCCGCGCGGCCTGCTCGCTGAACTTGCTCGGGAAATCGGCGACGACGAGCACGCGATACGGCTCAGCCACTTCGCCGGCAAACTGGTTGTACTCTTCAATCGTGGCGAACTCATTGCGCAAGTACTTCTGCAGCACGTTCTCCATGTGTTCCGTCAGTTCCGCCAGTCGCGCGTCGATGTGCCCGGTCTCCGTCCAGATGCGGCTGGTGATAAGCAGTTCGTCAAAGTCGGCCAGATGCATCAGACCGGAGAAGCTTTCCCCCAGCCCCATCGGGTCGAGCACCGTCAATCGCAGCTTTCCGGGGGGAATCAGCGTGAGCATTCGCAACAGCGCGGCCTGCATGGCGTGCACCGCTTCGCGACGACCTTCGACTCCTTTCGTCTCCAGCAGCAGTGATGGCGACCCCGGAAATGGCAATCGTGCCGGAACGACAAACCTCGTGCGCGGCGGTCGCAGATCTTCTCGCGACGGAACTCCGGAATCGAGGTCCGCGAGATCGACAGCGAATTCGCCGATGCGAATCGCGCTGGGAATCGTCCTCGGGTGACGCCACGACAAGTCCGCCAGCTCGTTCCAATCGCGGTTCTCTGTCTGGCTCTCGCGTTGCAATGCCTCAGCGAACTGCTCGAACGCCGCGACACGGTCGAACCAATCGGTGGCGATGTGACTCCACGACTGCTGCCGGAGTTGGTCACGCTCTGTGAGATAGCCATCGAGCGCAGCTTGTGCTGAAGTGCGGCGGTGGACGAAGTCCTGCGTGAGGTGCGTTTGCTGATCCTGAAATTGCCGATCCATCTCCGCCAGTTCGCGATCCCGCTCGGCATCGAGCGATCGGGACTCGGTTGCGAAGTCCGACTGCAGCGCTTCGACCATCGACCGGGTGCGCGACGTAATCTCGGCGAGCGTCTGTTGATGCACCACGTCGTATCGATCTAACTGCCGTTCAAGCTGCAGCCCGCGCTGCTTTCGATGGCTTTCATATTCGCGTTCGCGGAGCTGCAGCTCCTGCAAGGCGAGATGGGCCCAATGCTGATGCAGGACTCCCGCTGCAGCCGCCCCGTCACGAAGGCGCGCGAAGGCATCGAAACGCTGACGGGACGAAACCGCGTAGAGCACGACGAGCAATACCGCACTCACCGCCGTCGACGCGCCCCATGCGATGCCCTGCCATTGCGGCGATGTCCGCACAAGCGACAATCCGAACCACGACGGTGACAGCAACAGTGACGCGACGATGCCACAAACGGCAACCATGACAACGAACGCAACCAACGGTCGCCAGCCCTGGAACAATCTGGGGAGCGTCAACCTTCGGTAAGTGACGAGTGCGTCTCGAGCGTCTGCCGCGGCGCGGTGGAACTCGGCAGCGAATGCTTCGAGATCGCGCGCCTCGACAACCGGCACATCGGCCGGTTCCGTCGACCAGTCATGTGCCTCCGCGATGTCTCGCACCGCCTCATCAAGTGCAGCACATTCTGCTTGCTGCTGGATCCGGGTCTTGTCCACCCCCGCGCGGATGCGGTCGAACTGACGTTTGGGACTTTCCTCCGCCGTTTCATCCAGCACCGACGTCGCCACCCAGCGGCTCTCTTCATGCTGGCGCGTCACACGATCCGTTTCGTCGCGAGCCTCCCGCTGAATGCGCGCGACGGCCTCCCGGACCACACGTTCGGCCTCGGCCTTCCGCGAGACATGTTCGGTTTCCGCGGCACGGCGCTGCTGATCGAACCGCGCACGCAGTGCGGACTCTTCGTGGTCCTGCGCCTGGACGACGGCGGCCAGATTCCTCGCGAGCGCCTCCTGCTCCGCATCCGCCGCCGTGCCGAACTGGTCTGCAAACTCCTGCTCGGCGTGCACCCGCTCGGTCACGGCCTCTTCGAGAAGCCGAAGTCGTTCACCAAGCTGTGCGTCAAGCGGGGAAATCATCTCTGGTGGACTCACAGAAAACCGATCCTCCCGTTCGACCGATTCATGAGCATGTTGTGATGAATCGATGGTCATCGTTCGTTCTCACTCAAGTCTCGCTCGGCATGAGCAATCACCTGAGCCATGTGTGAAATCGCCGGCAACACGCGCTGCAGCTCATCCGCGATGTGCTGCAACTCCTGATCCTCGAATCGCCGCGCATTGGCATCCTGCCAGCGGTCTCGCACATCGAGCCAGCGACGCGACAGCTCGTCCCATGCTTCCTTGAGCCGTCCGGCGCCCGCCTGGAGATTGCCTGCGTGTCGTGACATCCGAGTTGTTTCTTTCGCTCACTGAGCGTCGTCGCTTGGCAGAGCGCCCCGTCTGCCATCGAATGATCTTGATCAAAGTTGTCATGCGAATTCCGAAACGTCCGCCGGTACCGCAACGGCCACTCCTCGCGGATGTTTCGGGTGACGATGCGATTCCTCACAGTGAAACCTCATCGGCTCATGTCTTCGCGGATTCTTCCTGATCGGGCGGTAACGGGGGATTGACGACCATCGTGGGAGTGACGGCCGCCGGAGTCATGTCCTGGCCGCCCGCGACTTCCGCATAACGCTCCAGCGCAGTGGCTGTCCGCTCGATCAAAGCAATCATCCGGGGCAGGTCGTTCTCCACACAACGAGCAAATGCCGACGTGCGCCCACGAAACTCATCGGATTCGTGCGTGAGTTTCATCGCCCAATGTTTGACGCGCGGGGCCATCTCCTGGCAATGCGCCAGCCGCCGTTTGGCCCGCTCGTAGGCTTGTTTCTCCTCAATACAAGCCGGTCTCCGACCAGCGACTGTTCGCATCAGGCAGGTATTGAGCTGCGACCGCGACTGGGCCAGCCTGTCAAACCCCAGTTGCAGTTGCTTGTTCCAGTAAGCGGGCCGGTCATGTTCGACCCAATCGAGCGTGCGCTGCAATTGCATGGTCATCGACTCAAGCGCCGCGGTCGCTTCCGTCTGAAACGCCATCAGGGCCGCCTTGAACTCTCTCACGGCGGCAATGTCAGTGACTTTCGCGGGCATAACAGAGACGATGTTGTGAATTGAGCGAAAACACCCTGCGATTCAGAATGACACCCACGGTGGTGTCGTTAGAATCCCCGCGATCTGCAAGGATCGATGAGCAATCGGCAAAATGCAGTCCGTCGATCATCTCTGCTGCAGGTATTCATCAATCCGTTCGGCTTTGCGGATCAGATAGGGGATGTGGGCGTTGTTGGCTTCGACAAACTGGCCCAACAGCCGCAGATGTTGCTTGAACTCATCGCTGAACTTTTTGTTTTCCTGGTCCCGCCACGTGTTGCTGAGCGACTCCAGTCGCGACGCCAGCGTGGCCGCCTGGTCGGTGAGCGTGTTGTTGAACACCTTCAGCTGCTGGGCAAACTGCCGCAGTTCATCAGGATTGACGATCGCCTGAGGCATGTCGGTCTCGCAATGACGTGAAAATTCAACAGCCGGGAATACGCTGGCTCCCCCCTTCCATGTTACGG
>JAHBXU010000590.1 GCA_019636315.1 Planctomycetaceae bacterium
CATGCGGGCGTTTAGCGGCGTTCTCAGTCAGGCGCTGCTGATTGTGGTGATGACCATTTTTCTGCTGGCGGAAGGTGCGACGTTTCCCCGCAAGCTGGAAGCCGTGGCAGGCGCCACGAGGAGCAGGCTGTCCGATGTACAGCGCATCACCGATGATGTGAATCACTATATGGCGATCAAGACCGGCACGAGCCTGCTGACCGGCGGGTTCGTTGCCCTCGCCCTGTGGATGTTGAAGATCGACTTCGCCGTCTTATGGGGGCTGACGGCGTTCCTGTTGAACTACGTGCCCAACATTGGCTCGATCATTGCCGCGGTCCCGGCCGTGCTGCTCGCGCTGCTGCAATACGGGTTTGGCATGGCGCTTGTTGTGACGGGCGTTTATCTGGCGGTCAATATGGCGATCGGCTATTTCATTGAGCCGCGATGGATGGGCCGTGGATTGGGGCTGTCGACGCTGGTTGTGTTTGTCTCCCTGGTTTTCTGGGGGTGGGTGCTCGGACCGGTGGGAATGGTGATTTCCGTGCCGCTCACGATGGCGGTGAAGATCGCCCTGGAGGGCGGGGAGGAAACCCGTTGGATTGCCGTCCTGATGGGCCCCGGGGCTGCGACGACAGAGCAAGCCTGACGGCGGCCTGAGCACGCTCACACTCATGTCCAGCCGGACGGTCAGGCGGCGCGGACTTCGTGCGTATTGCCATCGTAAGAAACGACGGTCGGTTCTTCATCGACGACCGTTTCAATGTGCACCGGTCGTCCCCAGAGGCGCTGCAGGTTGATGAGCGTGTCGCGGGCGTAATCCTGCCGCAGTTCGATGCCCTGATAGTCGTGCTTCAGGTACAGCTCGCCGCGGTTCTTGTAGTTGCCGTCCTTCACAAAAATGAACGGCCGACCGTGGTTCGTCAGACTGGTCAGCAACTGCTTCTTGATGGCGGCGAACTCGCGCGAGGCAATCTCATAGTCGCCCGTGTGTTCGTTGTAGGCGAATGAAAAAAACTTGTGCTTGCGGCAGAAGTCCTCCGTAAGGAACGTGTCGATGAACGTGACATCGTTGTGAATGCGGCGGACCTCAAAGATCTTATCCCGGCCCAGACCAAGCTGCTTATCCCAGTTCTTTCGCGCCACCAGGTCCTGACAATCCTCCCATTCCGAGCCAAAACGTCCTTTGTCCCACCGCTCCTCAATATCTTTGAACAGCTCGATGCCGACCTTGTACGGATTGAGTCGCTGCGGACTCATGGCCATTGTGCCGGAGTGATGATCCGCATAGTCGATGACTTCGGCATCAGTGAGTCCGTGCCGCGTCATGATCTTGGAATGCCAGTATGAGGCCCAGCCTTCATTCATGATCTTGGTCTGACCCTGCGGAGCGAAGTAGTACGCTTCGTCGCGGACGATCGCCAGGATGTCGTGCTGCCAGTTCTTCAAAGGCGCATGGTCGAGGAGAAACTGGAGAACGTCTCGCTGAGGCTCCGCGGGAAACGAGCGGCTGGCTTCCTGCTCCTCCGCTCGTCGTTTGCGAGCGGTTTCGGCGGCTTCCAGAACATCCGGCGGATTGACGAAGGCATCCATGTAGTCCTTGCTGGCAAACCGGCCCTTCGCTTCCGGCAGACCTTGTTCGTCGTTCTCCTGGTCCTGCCGCCGACGTTCGGCTTCTTCCTCCAATTTGCGTGGATCGGGCGTCCGGCGAATGTGTGGCGAGTACGGATCGATCAGATCGTCGATTGACAGGCACGCGTCGATGAACTGCTCCACTTTCTCGTAACCGTAGCGGTCGATGTAGCGGTTGATCCGGGCCGCATGATTGGCCATTTGGTCCAGCATGCGGCGGTTGGTTTTCGAGAACCAGGCATTGCACTTGAAGAAGTCGCAATGCCCGTACACGTGAGCGATCACCAGTTTCTGGTCAGTGATCGCATTCGCACTCAGCAGATACGCGTAGCACGGGTCTGTGTTGATCACCATCTCGTAGATCTTCGAGAGGCCGTACGAGTAGCTCTTGATCAGCTCGTCATATTCGGCGCCAAACCGCCAGTGGGGATATCGGACCGGAAATCCCCCGTATGCGGCAAACATGCTGAGTTCCTCATAGTCGAGGACCTCAAAAATCGTCTCGAAGAAATCGAGCCCGTACCCGGCAGCGATGGATTCCATCTCATCCTGAATGGCCTTCAGTTCCGCGGGCAGGGGACGATGAGTCGTGATGGGCATGGAGTGTCGAAGGTTGGTGGTTGACGTGGGAACCCCTGTTGAGCCGCACTCTGGGGCAGCGTCTCGAGTGATCCTTGCGGCTCGGAATTGTACGAACCTGTGCCTGATCGCACCAAGACCATTTTCCGGAAAGCTCGATGAAATCGTGAGTTCCGTTCGGGCCGACGGGATGCGCTCCGACAGGCATCGCGGGTGGGAGCATTCGTCACGCACTCCCTGTCCGAGAATTCTTCCGGTCATCGTCAGCCGATGAATCCTCGTGAAAGTTCCGAATTGAATCGATTTCTCTGACGTGAGCAGCGGGTCGACGGCCGTACCCTGTCCCTTCTCAATTTGCCGCCCGGTCGATGCAGACAGGTTCGATATCTGATATCATTTTCGAGTTCCCGAGGAGTAGAATTCCTGCCGGCGAAATGCCCGTCGGGTCAGCCAAAGCGAGCGGTGAGATGCGGCAACGGAGTGACGACGACTACGGTCAGTTACTGATTCTGCCCGAGTTGCAGTACGCCCATGCGGCGGCTTTGCGACTGCTCGAACCGCATCCTCCCATCGTCACGTTGGTCGGCCCCGCCGGATGCGGAAAGACCCATCTGGTGCGAGCCATTGTTCGGGAGATGGGGCGCCGTCATCCCCAGATCGAGATGCAGTCTGTCACCGCCGACGCGTTTCATGCGGAATTCGTCGGTGCCGCGAAGGTGAACGGCGTTCCCGCATTTCAGGAGAAGTATCGAGAGTCGCAGGTTTTCGTCTGTGAGGACCTGCAGGTGCTCGAGGACCGCGGCAGCACTCAACAACAACTCCTGGCTGTCATTGACGAAGTCACAACTCAGGGGGGACGCTGCCTCTTGTCCAGCAGTAAGGCCATCGGTCAATTGGAGGGCCTCTCCGCAAAGCTGAAAAATCGTTGCCTGGGAGGCGTTTGCGCTGCAATCGAATCGCCTGGCAAGGCGTCTCGTGAGAAGCTCCTCACGCTGTTTGCCCAACAGCGATGCGTGGTGCTTCCCAACGACCTGGCGAGCAACCTGGCCGAAGCATTCGACGTTTCAGCGCGCGAATTGCGGGGAATCGTGATGCAACTGGAAGCCATGTCGCGGCAATATCGGCGACCAATCGACCGAGACATCGCTCAAGCTGTGACCAGTCATGCCGTCCAATCTGCGAAACCGACGCTGGCCCAAATCACACGAGTCGTTGCCAGGGAGTTCCGCGTGAGTGCGGCGGATCTCAAGTCGCCTGGACGATTGCGCGGCATCGTGCTCCCCAGGCAGCTTGCCATGTTTGCTGCGCGGGAATGGGCCGAACAAGGATACGCCGAGATCGGGAAACATTTTCGGAGAAGAAGCCACAGCACCATTGTCCATGCCTGTCAGCGGATTGCCGCCCGGTTGAGACAGGATGCAGATTTTCGCCAACTCGTGGAAGGGATTCGTGAG
>JAHBXU010000591.1 GCA_019636315.1 Planctomycetaceae bacterium
CGGATCGCTTCCTCAGCGAATCGTCGTCGCCAGAGCCAGCCGAGGATTGCCGCTGCGGTCTTGCCCAATCCGGTCGGTACGTTTAACAAGTACGGAACCGTGCCACCGGAGGTTGCAAGGCGCACTTGGTAGTCGTACGGCGTTTCTGCCGCAATGGCATGGCAGAAGAATCCTACATAGGGGGAGTCAGCGTCTTTCTTCATTTTTCTCGCAATTGAGCGGCGTATTTGAACCTATGATCAAACCACGATACCTGGTTGGGAGCAGACCTACTATATTGGTTCTGTTGTCCCGATGGCCCACATTCTACCCGCCGGGTGGGACAGGATCTGTCCCACCAGCCGTGATTCCGGCATGTTCTCCTCAATCCGGGGAATTGCACGACGAACCGACTCGGCACGTCCAGATCGAAATCCGCTCGACGATGCTTCTCATGTTGCTGGTGGTGGTCGTAGAGGCGGGTGCCCGTGTGGCCGCTCAGCGGCGACATTGGCTTCGTGGGCTGCGTGCCGACTTCTTGTGGGAATGGGCTGGCGAACAGCAGAACGTGGTCGGCCGACAACCAGAAGGGAATATCTGATGGAGGTGCAGGATCGGCCGACAGTGATGGTCTCATCGACGGTTTACCGCTACGAGGAACTCCTTGACCAGTTGTTCGGGACGCTGAACGGCTACGGATACAACGTCTGGATGTCCTACAAGGGAACGCTGCCTGTCGATCCGAGCAAATCGAACTTCGACAACTGCCTGAAGGCGGTCGAAGACTGCGACGTGTTCCTCGGCATCATCACGCCGTTCTACGGAAGCGGCGTCGCAAAAGGGCAGCCATCCATCACGCACCGGGAGATGTGCCAGGCCATCGAGTTGGACAAGCCGCATTACTTTCTGGCCCACGACCACGTACCGTTCGCCTGGCGGGTGCTCCGGCAGTACCGCTTTCTCAAGCAAGATGGAAAAACGCCGAACAAGCGCTTTCGTTTCCAGAAGACGGCAGTGATGGATGACATCCGGGTCCTCGAAATGTATGAAGCCGCGATCCGCAACGACCTGGATCTGGAGGAACGGAAGGGCAACTGGGTTCATGAATTCTTCCATTTCAAGGATGCTCTGATGTACGTGGATTCGCAATTCGGCGATATCGACCGC
Organism: Planctomycetaceae bacterium; assembly: GCA_019636315.1. Classification (GTDB taxonomy): domain Bacteria; phylum Planctomycetota; class Planctomycetia; order Planctomycetales; family Planctomycetaceae; genus JAHBXU01. The sequence goes on from JAHBXU010000591.1 coordinate 1,147, forward strand.
ATTCGGGGGATGTTAGCCAACGGAGGGGTCGGCCATGAGTGATCGGCTGCTGAAAAAGCTCGTCGAAGCCGGCGAATCGGAAACTACAGAATTCAAGCCCGCAGAGGTTGACCCGGAATCGGTTTCGGCAACCGCTTGTGCATTTCTCAACTCGCATGGCGGCACACTCGTCATCGGCATTGGCGAGAAGGGCCAGGTGGTGGGCGTTCCCGATGCCTTGGAGAGGGCGGAGTCGTTGCGGACCTTCCTGCGAAAGGTGATCAGCCCGAAAGTATTGATCTCCGTCAACATCGATTCGCTCGCAAAGGGGGCTGACGTTGTCACGGTCGAGGTGCCGGTTGGCCAAGATCGGCCTTATGTGAGCGCGGGAACCATTTTCGTGCGTCACGGCAGCGAGACGCGTGCCGCGACTGCGGACGTGATTCGGAGCATGGTTCAGCAACAGGCTTTGGAAGCGGTCCGTTGGGAGCGGGGCATGGCTTCCGGCGTGGAAATTTCTGATCTCGACTCGGATGAAGTCGAGCTGACGGTCACTGAAGCTCAACAGACCCGCGGCTACACATTCCGTGATACAAAGGACGTGGCTGAGGTGCTCGCGGATTTGAGCCTGCTCCAGCAGGGGAGACTGACGAATGCGGCGACCGTTCTGTTCGGGACGGCGCCGTCGCGGCGGTGGCCTCAGACCCGCATACGGGTAACCGCGTTCTCGAGCGACAAGGGTGGCGACTACCTGGACGACCGTGTTCTCGAAGGGCATGCCTTTGCGCTGTTGGAGCAAGCCTTTTCGTTCGTCCGGCAACACGTCAGGATTTCCGCGGAATTCCAGCCAGGCCAAGTCGAACGGTCCAGCCGACCGGAGTATCCCTTCGAGGCGCTGCGTGAAGGTATCGTCAATGCGATTGTTCATCGCGATTATTCGCTGGCATCAGGCGGCATGGCCGTTGGGATCTATCCAGGACGAATCGAAATTTGGAACAGTGGACACTTGCCGAAGGAACTCAGTGTCAGCGACCTAAAGCGGAGCCATCCCTCGCTTCCAGCGAATCCCGATATGGCCCACGTATTCTACCTTCGCGGAGTCATTGAACGGATCGGCCGCGGCACCGTGAAGATCGTCGAGCAGTGCAAGGCCGCTGGCCTCAAGCCAGCCGAGTGGAAAGCAGCCCCATCCGGCATCACGCTCACGTTCTTCGGCGGACAGCAGGAGTTCCGACTAAACCGCCGCCAAAGGGAACTGCTGCAGTCACTGCCCGAAGGAGCGACCATTGAACCGGCAGAGTACTACGCCCGAATGGACGGAATTGTCAGCCAGCGGCAGGCCCAGCGCGACCTCTCGACCCTCGCATCCGGCGGCTGGCTCCGTCAAGAGGGCGAAGGCCCGGCGACTGTCTACGTGCGAACGGCACAGCCGATCGAGTGAATCCAGACAAATCCGGACATGGCCCGGGGAGTGAGAGGCAAGAGGCCTTTGCTCAATAAGTCACGTGTTAGAAGCCAGTTACGCAATCCAGGATGGTTTCTCCGCGATAAAATCCGGACATTTTCGGACGCACGAGCCTGAAACAAGCAGCGGGCGACATCCGGAAAAGCGCAGCATTGGGCCGCACTATTCTGCCTATCCTTGCAGTCTGGGGGGGAACGGGTCTGTAGGGCCCTGCTCCGCATGGTCCGCCTGCCGGGATCGCTACATCGGAGTTTTCAGATCGAGATCCGCTCCACGATGTTCCTTGTAACCCGGCGCTGGCGGCGGTCGTAAAGGCGCGTGGTGCGCGGATCGGCGTGGCCGGCAAGGAGTTGTACGTCCTCCAGCGCCGCCCCATGTGTCAGCAGATCCGTGATCGTGGCAACGCGAAACGAATGGGGGGAGAGCCGCGACGGCAAGCCGGCCCCTTTGAGCCGGCGCTTGACCATGCGGGCCATATCCCCGGCCGTCATGCCGTTCATTGTGAGAGTCTTTGTTCGGCGGACGGTGGTGCGAAACAGCGGCGACGGCTTGTCCGCGAATTCGAGTCCACCGGCAGCGAGGTAGGCGTTGAGGAAGCCAACCACGTCGTGGCGGACGGGGATTTCGCGGTGCTTAGTTCCCTTCTCAGTGAACCGCAGGCAGTGCTGGTCGCCGGCGTCGTAAAGATCTCCCCGCCGGAGTCGAGCGACGGCGCCGACACGGGCCGCGGTGTAGATCATCACCGCGATGACGGCTCGGTCTCGCAGCCCTACCACGTGATTCGTGTCGATTGACCTCAGGAGCTGTCTGGCCTGCTGCGGCGTGATCTCCGGTGTCTTCCCTTCAATGGCCTGCAGTCGTTCGCCGCGCACCGAGGCCGCCGGATTGAGCACAATCACGTGCCGAATCACCAGTTCGTCGAAGAAGTGTCGTAGGCCCGACAAGTGAAGCTTCTTTGTGGCGGGAGCGAGGGGAAGGCCGTCCAAATAACGCCCGACGTGGGCAGGAGCGATTTGAACGAGATCGATGCCCTTGTGGGCACACCAATCC
>JAHBXU010000592.1 GCA_019636315.1 Planctomycetaceae bacterium
CGTAACGTCGACGGGTTGCGGCGTCGATACCGTTCACGACGATGCCGAGCGTATTGGCGTCGAGTTGCGCCAGCAGTTCGGTGGCACGAACAGCGTCCATGCGCGACTTGTTATTGACGCGGATGCACAACAGCACGCCATCGACACGAGGAGCAACCGCGCTGGGATCGGTCACCGCCAGAACGGGCGGCGTGTCGAGCAGCACGAAGTCGTACTTCTCACGCAGGAGTTGCAGCATTTCACCGAATCGATTTTGCGTGAGCAGTTCCGAGGGATTGTCCGGTCGCGGACCGCACGGCAGGCAGTCAAGGTTCACCACCGGCGTCGAACAGATGGCATCCATCAGGTCGACTTCTCCCAGGATCGCCGAGGAGATACCGATGTTGTTCTCCAGATGGAACAGCTTATGGACGCGCGGCCGGCGGAAGTCGGCGTCGATCAGCAGAACGCGTTTGCCTGACTGAGCGATCGTCACAGCGACGTTGGAGATGAGCGTCGACTTGCCATCGCCCGGGTTGGGGCTGGTCACCTGAATGACTTTGTGATGCGCTCCCCGAGTGCTGAAGTACAGAGCCGTCCGAATGGCGCGGAAGGCTTCCGCCGCCCGCGACTTGGGACGGTAATACGTGATGAGGGACGAGTCGACCGGCGCCGATCCGTTCATTTCCTTTGACATGTGCGACGAGGTGATCAGCGGGCAATGGCCGATGATCTGCATGTGGAGGAGGTGACTGATTTCTTCCGGGCTCTTGAAGCTCTGGTCGGCCGTCTCGACGCCGTAGGCGAGCAGCAGGCCGCTAAGTATTCCCAGCAGTCCGGCGACGGCCAGAATCTTCACCAGGTTCGGGGCGATGGGATGTCCGTAGGGAGCGACTCGCAGCATCTGCGCGTGATAGCCGGTCGTTTCGGAATCCGACGCCAGATTGAGTTCCTTGAGTTTCTCAACGATCGCGTTGTACAGCCCCTTGTTTCTGTCGATGTGGTCCATCACGGTCCGGATCTCCAGTTCGTGGCCCTGGAGCGCTTCGGCCTTGATCTGTTCTTCCTTCTTCAATTTCAGGAACTCTTCAGCCCGCGACTTGTTGGTCGCCAGTTCAAGCTGCAGCTTATTGACATATAGTGTGACCAGGTCCGTCGGCCGAGCTTTGGTGCCCGAATTGAGGCTATCCAGTTGCTCTCGGAGAAACGCACGGGTCGTATCGATGCGGTTCCGCATGCGAATGACTTCAGGATGCTCTGCACCATGTTTGAGCAGCAGATCGTCCAGTTGAAGCTGGAGCGGCAGTAACTGCTGAGCGATCGGGTCTCCAACCTTCTCCGCGCCGGCCTTTTCCGGTGTCTGGCTCATCTTCTCCTGGAGCAACAGGACGAGGGCTTCACGATTGTCCCCGCGCTGAAGCGCCGAATGAATTGCCTGGAGCTGCGCGACGAGATCCTTTTCTTCGGCTTGCAGAGCCGCAATCTTGGCATCGAGTTCATTGACGTGTGCCTGGTGCGGGTTCAGTCCGGCATCCCCGTTCCATAGCAGGGGCGAGTTCTTCCGCAACTCCTTGATCTGTTCCTGTCCATCTTTGATGTCAATCGAGAGTTGGTTCGTCGCACGATCCAGGAGGTACTTCGTATCTGTGTTCCGATTTTCGTACTGGTTCTTCAAGTGGGCGGAATAGCTGTCGATCACCGCGTTGACGATCGTGCCGCAGTCGTCGGGATACGGTCCGGAGAATCGCACGTCGAGGACGTCGGCCTTCTCATCGACCAGATTGACCGTCAACCCATTGATCACCGTCTGAACGGGATCCGCGACTCCCTTGAGCGTCGGTCTCTCGGTGAGTTGATTTTTTTCAATGGCCGCCTTAACAATCTCCTTGCTGCGAATCAGGTAGATGTCATTGGCGAGAAAGTCCTGCCGTCGGATGACGGTGCTTTGGGCGGTGCCGGTGATCGGCAGCGATGGCATCTGCTTGACGACCAGCACCTGGCCGATCGATTGAAAGACTTCGGGCTGACGGACGAAGTACAGATAGCCCAGGGACAAACCGACGACGAGTCCAAAGACGATCAACCACTTGCGGCGGAGCAGAAAGCCCACCACATCCAGACCCTGATCCTGGGCCTCTTCAGCCATCATTGCGCGTGCGACGTCGTTCTGATCTACGGACACGGTTGCTTCCTCAATTCGGGACACTCGCTTGCGGGTGCTGAGTCCGGCGGGATCCACGCATTCAACTGACTACCCGACTCCGTGGGTGCTTTCTTCGCGGGACGGGACTGCCGAACGGACGTTCGCCGGGGGGCGAGGCGTTCGGACTGAACGAATCCTCCACCAGCGCCACACCACAGTGATGACCAGCAGAGTAGCCGCCCAGCCATACAGGCCGGAATACCGGAAGACATAAAAAACAAGTTTCAGGTTCTCCGCCAGCACGATGTTCGCACTGGAACGATTCTGCCACCATGTTTGTTCAGCGAATCCTGGATTCGGAGCGGCGACGAACTGCAGGCGTTGGGCCTGGTCACCCAGGACGCGCCGGAAGATAAAGCGGGCCCGGCGCGTATGGAACGCATTGGTGACCACAATCACGCGGTCGTCAGGTCGATTTTCCAGATAAGCCGATAGGGCATGGGCGTCGTCAAATGTGGTCCGGCTCGCACCTGTCAAGCATACGATGTTCTCCCGCAGAATTCCACGATGTTGGAGCACCTGGACCAACAGTTCGTGCGTCGCTGGTCGCAGCCCGTCGGCAACGTCCGCAGGGACAGCGGTTTCCGGAATCAGCACGTTTCCCGCCAGCCCCGACTTGATCACCGCCGCGACCGTCAGTGGGCGATAGGTGTCGTCTCCTGGCAGGAGCAGAACATGGTCGGCACATGCCGCGGCTTCGCCGACATCCAACCAGCGGCACAGGCCGGTCAGGACCGGTTCGCTCGGAAACAGAAATGCCGCCCCAAGCAGGACGCCGGTGAGCGCAGCAAGTCCGATTATTCCGCGGCGTGGCATTCTTGCATCGCGCCGGCGTGAGTGGTGAGGAAGTCCCGCTCATACTCGTCGGCGTCCCACGGGAATGGAACCCGTGCTCGGTCGACTCCATGAATCCGGGTGAACAGTATCTGGCACGTGGCGTTGAACGTGTCCTTCCAACCGGAGCGTGACTTCCACCAGCTGCGTTCATCAAAGGCGTCCGCCGGCACGGTCTCAACACCGATTTCCGTCGCGCGGGGTTCTTCCTGCACGGCATCCAGAACCAGGAGCATATTGCGACTGTGCAGGCAATCGCAAAGCACCAATACGCTTGTTTCCGGAGTTTCCCGCGCGGCGTCAACGATCATCCTGGCGGCGTCGTCAACGTCCCTCATGCCGCCGGGGAGCACACGAATCTGATCGTCGGCGATGCCCAGCGATCGCAGGTGATCGATCTCCATCGCATGGTGCGGACGCAGGATGCCCGCCTTAACCGCGTAGCTGGCCTCGCGCTCCAGTAACCAGATCTCCGTTACCGTTCCCTGGTGAAGCAGCTCGGCGGCCCGCTGGTGCCGGTGATCGCCGCCCAGCACGACACAGGCGCCTCCCGGACGGGTCGGCCTCTCCAACGCCAGAAACTCTCCGTATGCTCGCAACCACCACGGATGAGTCAACAC
>JAHBXU010000593.1 GCA_019636315.1 Planctomycetaceae bacterium
ACTATCGCCCGGGTCGCCGCAAGATCGACGGCTGCCATTGGCTGCTCATCGACTGGGGAGCCGCGGCCCCCAGCGGCTACAAGTCGGACTTAACGCGGCTGGTTGTGATGAACAAGCCGTCAAAGAAACTCGAGAAAATCTACCGAATTGTGCTGGACGCGCAGCAGATGGCGATTCAGGCCATTCGGCCGGGTCTCACCTGCGAGGCGATTGACAGCGTGGCGCGCGACCATATCAAGTCGCAGGGGTACGGCGCGGCCTTCGGACACGGGTTGGGGCACGGGATCGGACTGAATATCCACGAGATGCCGCGGCTGGCGCCCAACTCGCAGACGGTTCTGGCGCCGGGAATGGTCATAACCGTTGAGCCGGGGATCTATCTCCCTGGCTGGGGAGGCGTCCGAATCGAAGATGACGTTCTTGTGACTCGTGATGGGTATGAAGTGCTCTCTCCGTCGCTCGATCGCTCTTTCGAGTCGTCTCTGGTTGACTGACAGGCCGCAACTCGATTAGCTTCACCGCCTTGAGCGGCGAACCGTCATTTGCGGTCGACGCCAACCGGAACCTACACACTGATCTTCATCGATTCTCCGATCCGAGCCAGCCGTCGCACTGAACCTGATCCGCAACCTCCAGCGGATCATGTCCGCGGGAATGGCGGTCGCTGGCCGCGGGTGAGAACCGTGCATCCTGTCTGGGAAGGCGGAAACACATGTCGGAAAAGGATAAGTCAGTCGGGGACTCGTTCGACCTCGATCGGCTCAAGCAATTGATCCGCTTGATGGAGAAGCACGACCTGACTGAAGTCAGACTGCAGGGAGGAGATCAGAAATGGGTCCTGCGCCGTGGCGCACAAGCCAGTTCCGCAGCCGGTCCCTGGGGTCCCGCTGCAGTGGCTTATCCTGCGATGCCGCCGGCGACGCCCGCGGCGCCGACGAACCCTTCCACGCCCCGCGCCGAGACAGCCGCGGATGCGGGCCTGATCGAAATCAAGAGTCCGACCGTCGGGACGTTTTATTCGCGTCCCCAACCGAGCGATCCCCCGTTCGTCAAGGTCGGGGACCGCGTGTCTCCCGATACGGTGGTGTGCATCATCGAGGCCATGAAGGTCTTCAACCAGATCCCGGCCGAGACGAGTGGGACCATCGTCAAGCAGCTCGTCAATGACGGCGATGCGGTGGAGTTTGGGCAGCCGTTGTTTCAGGTGAACCCGGGCTGAATACGGCCGGAAGTGGAAGCCCTCGACCGATGTCCGGTCGGGAGGCGGGATCGAGATTCATGCGGATATGCGGCGTGGGCCGCCTGTCGGAGACTGCTGGGACGCCGTGATGTTTCAAAGGATTCTCATTGCAAATCGCGGGGAAATCGCATTGCGGATCATCCGCGCGTGCCGCGAACTGGGGGTAGAGACCGTCGCCGTGTTCAGCGAGGCGGACCGCGACGCCCACTACCTCAAGCTGGCGGACGAAGCCTATTGCATCGGTCCGCCGGCGGCCTCCGAGAGCTATCTCAAAATTGATCGGGTGATCAGTGCGGCGGAAGTCGGCAACGTCCAGGCAATCCATCCCGGTTATGGATTCCTAGCTGAGAATGCGCATTTCGCCGAAATCTGCCGCGATTCGCAGATTGAATTCATCGGTCCCACTCACGAGGCGATGGCCAAACTGGGAGACAAGGTCGAAGCGCGCCGCATCGCGGCGGCCGCCAAGGTGCCCTGCGTTCCAGGCAGCGAAGGGCTGATTACCAGCGAAGAGGAAGCGTTGCGCGTCGCCGAGCAAATCGGCTATCCGGTGCTGATCAAGGCAACAGCGGGCGGCGGCGGCAAAGGCATCCGTCCGGCCCGCAATGACATGGCATTGCGCAACGAACTCAAGGCGGCCGCCGCCGAAGCCGAGAAGGCGTTCAAGAACGCCGGGGTGTATATCGAGAAACTGGTCGACCGGCCGCGGCACGTTGAAGTGCAGATTCTCGCCGATCATCACGGGAATGTCGTCCACCTCTGGGAACGCGACTGCACGATGCAACGGCGGCATCAGAAGCTGATCGAAGAGAGCCCCGCTCCCAACCTGCCGCAATCCGTCCGGGAAGATATCTGCAAGGCCGCGGTCCGACTCGTCAGTGAGGCGGGCTATACAAACGCCGGGACATGCGAGTTTCTCGTTGATTCCGACAACCGCTTCTATTTCATTGAGGTCAACGCCCGTATTCAGGTGGAGCACCCGGTCACCGAGATGGTGACCGGCATCGATCTGATCCAGCAGCAACTCCGCGTCGCGGCCGGTGAGCCACTGTCGTTTCAGCAGCGAAACATCGCTTGTAGCGGAGCCGCCATCGAGGTGAGAATCAACGCCGAAGATCCGGAGAACGACTTTCGGGGAAGCCCGGGCACCATCACCAAGTTGCGGGTTCCCGGCGGGCCCGGCGTGCGGTTTGACTCGCATGTCCACGAAGGCTACCGGATCAGTCCATACTACGACTCGATGATTGGCAAGTTGATTGTGCACCGTCCGACGCGCGCGGCGGCGATCGCGGCGATGCGGCGCGCCCTGGGAGAGTTTGTCGTCGAAGGCGTCAAAACCACGATCCCGCTGGCGCTGAAGATCCTCGACCATACGACATTCACCGATGGCAAGGGTGACACCAGCTTCGTTGAACGAACCTGGTAGCCGCGTTTCCGGATTGCAATCGACGAGATAGAGCGCACCGGTCGCTGCCATTCCGGACTGTCGAGTCATCTGAGCCGCATCCAGGAGGAGAAACATGAGAGCCGCTGTACTGACAGGTGGAGGAGACTGCCCTGGATTGAACGCCGTCATTCGCGCGGTCGTTCGGACAATTCACAACGCCGGCGGCGAAACGCTGGGGCTGCTCGAAGGTTGGCGCGGTGCGGTCGAGGGCAACTACATTCCGCTCAATCCCATGGAAACCGATGAGATCCTGCCGCGCGGCGGGACAATCCTCGGCTCATCGCGGACGAATCCTTATAAGAATCTGGAACTCGTCGGTCAGGTGATCGAGACTGTCCATCGACTGAACATCGACGCCCTGATCGCCATTGGCGGCGATGACACGCTGGGCGTCGCCAGTCGGCTCTATGAGGACCATCAACTCCCCACGATCGGCTGCCCGAAAACGATCGACAACGATCTGAGCAGTACCGACTTCACGTTTGGATTCGACACCTGTCTCAACACCGTGATGGACGCCGTCGATCGCCTGCGGACGACTGCCGAATCGCATCGACGCATCATGGTTGTCGAGTGCATGGGGCGGCACGCGGGGTGGATCACCTGCTTCGCCGGCATTGCGGTGGCGGCGGACGCGATCCTCGTCCCGGAGGTGGAAACCGATATTCACGAGATCTGCACGCGGCTCAAACGACGCAAAGCGGAGGGCAAGCATTACGGAGTCGTGATGGTCAGCGAAGGGGCGAAGATCAAGGGCGAGGTCGTCACGCAAAGCGGAGAGAAAGACGAGTTCGGCCATGTGCAGCTCGGCGGCATCGGCAAACGCGTCGCGAAGATCATTGGTGCGGAGACGGGCATCGAAACGCGTGAGGTCACGCTCGGGCATTTGCAACGCGGCGGCTCGCCGAGCGCTTATGACCGCGTCCTGGGCACGCGGCTGGGAATT
>JAHBXU010000594.1 GCA_019636315.1 Planctomycetaceae bacterium
ATGGTCGAGGTCATGCCGCCCGGTGCGGTCCTCGTCGACCTCGCGGCCGAACGCGGGGGGAACTGCGAATTGACGCGGCCGGGAGAAACCGTGACGGTGAACAACGTCACCATTCTCGGCCCGATGAACCTACCGTCGGATATTCCCCGCCATGCGAGTCAGATGTACTCGAACAATCTGACCACATTTCTGAAGTCGCTCATCAAAGACGGTCAGCCGGTGATCAACCTGACGGATGAATGCATCGCCGGCACGCTGGTCACGCGCGGGGGAGATGTTGTGCATCCCCTCGTGCGCGAAGTGGCTGGTTGGGGACCGCTGGAGACGCCCGCACCTCCCGCGCCTGCGCCACCAGAATCCCCACCGGTCGAGGAACCGGCCGACACCTTCCGGCTGTCGGATGATTGACCGCTCGGTTGCCGTCGAGAGTTTTCGACTTCCTCCTGGAGTTCATTCATGTCTGGATCTCTCCTTCTGCTGTCTCAAGCCGTGGAGATGACCGTCTCGACCGGTCCCAATCCGTTCGTGATCGGTCTGACGATTTTCGCGCTGGCCATCTTTGTCGGTGTGGAAATCATCACCAAGATTCCGCCGACGCTGCACACGCCGCTGATGTCGGGGTCAAACGCCATATCGGGCATCACGCTCGTGGGCGCCATCCTCGCAGCCGGCGACGGTCATTCGCGGTTCGCGGAGTTCCTGGGATTCATTGCCGTGATCCTCGCCACGGTCAACGTCGTCGGAGGATTTCTGGTGACGCATCGCATGCTCGAGAAGTTCAAGCGCAAATGAACTGAAAATACGGCGACGCCACGACTGGCGGCTCTCCGCGGTTCTTGAAGTTCCCTGTTCGCTATTCCCTGTTCGCTATTCCCTGTTCGCTATTCCCCGCATGTCAAAAACGTGGATCGACCTCGCCTATCTGATCGCTTCGGTCCTCTTCATCCTGGGCCTGAAGGGACTCACGCATCCGCGCACGGCCGTCCGTGGGAATCTTCTGGGCGCCGTCGGCATGCTGGTGGCGGTGCTCGTGACGCTGTTTGACCGGCAGATTCTCGGCGGCGTCTTCGGTTACACGCTGATCTTTGTCGGGATGGTGATCGGTTCGGCCATCGGCGTCTGGCTCGCGGTGACGATCCGTCTGGAGTCGATGCCCGAACTGGTGGCGTTGTTCAACGGCCTCGGTGGAGCGGCAAGCTTCCTGGTCGCCGGGGGATACGTGACTGCCATCCCCGTCAGTTCGACTCCGTTCGATGTCAGCCTGGCGACTGCAGCTTCCGGATTGATTGGCGCCGTGACATTCACAGGCAGCCTGGTTGCGTTTGCAAAACTCGCGGAGCTACCGCAGCTCAAGCGAATCCCCCCCATTCCCAATCCGAAGGTCACCAACGCCCTTGTCGGCATCACCTCCCTGATCCTGATGCTGGTGTGCGCCATTTCGGGGGCGCACGACGCCGCCTACTGGCTGCTTGTGATCGTATCGCTCGCCCTGGGGTACTGCCTGACCATCTCGATCGGCGGCGCCGACATGCCGGTCGTGATCGCCCTGCTCAATTCGTATTCCGGGCTGGCGGCAGCCGCGACAGGATTCGTCCTGCAGAACAATGTGCTGATTATCTCCGGCTCGCTGGTCGGGGCGTCGGGACTGATTCTGACCGACATCATGTGCAAGGCAATGAATCGCTCATTGATTAACGTCCTTTTCGGAACGATCGGTCCGACCGGCGACACCAAACAGGCCGACGAGGTCTACGCTAACGTCAAAGCGACCGGTCCGGACGAAGTCGCCATGCTGCTGGATGTGGCCCGACGTGTGGTGATTGTTCCCGGATATGGGATGGCGGTGGCCCAGGCGCAGCACGCCGTCCGCGACCTGGCCAACGTGTTGATCGATAAGGGCGTCACCGTCGAGTACGGCATTCATCCGGTCGCCGGCCGCATGCCGGGGCACATGAATGTGCTGCTGGCCGAAGCCGATATTCCCTATCCACTGCTGAAGGAAATGGACGAGATCAACTCGTCGATGGAGCAGACGGACGTGTGTCTCGTCATTGGCGCCAACGACACGGTGAACCCCGATGCCCGCGACGATCCCAAAAGCCCCATTGCCGGCATGCCCATCATCAACGCCGATCGCGCACGCACGTGCGTCGTCATCAAGCGGAGCCTGTCGCCGGGATTTGCCGGCATCCCGAACCCGCTATTCGCGGCCGACAACGCGCTCATGCTGTACGCCGACGGAAAACAGGCCGTGCTCGATATTCTGACGGCGCTTAAAGACACATAGCGATTTTCCCCCGCCGTGGAGCCAGCGAGAGGGGTTTCCTGCGATGGGGAATGTGGGCGCTCGTTGAAGCGGGACGGTGTGCTTCCGTCTGGTTGTGCCCCGCGTTCCATTGAATCCTTCCGTTCGTCCGGGCAAGCTACTGCAGAAGCGCAATTTCCACGACGTCGAAGAACCGCACGCGTCGACGTTTCTCTCGTGCGAAGAGGGGCCTTTCATGAAGCCCGTGCTGATTGTCGGAGCAGGTCCGGTCGGTCTGACCATGGCCGTCGAGCTGACTCGTTACGGCGTTCCCGTTCGCATCATCGACAAGACCGCATCGCGAACGGATAAATCAAAAGCGCTGGCGGTGTGGAGCCGCACGCTGGAACTCCTGGAACGCTCCAGATGCGCCGACGCCTTCGTTGCCGCGGGATTGAAGGCCAGTGCGGTGAACATTTTCTCCGGCAGCGAAGCCGTCGCCACCGTGTCGTTTGGCGATCTCGACACGCCCTATTCCTTCGCGTTGATGTTGCCGCAGTCGGAAACCGAGCGGTTGCTTGAGCAGCAATTGGAGTCGCTGGGGAACCGGGTTGAGCGGCGCGTGGAACTCACTGGATTCAACGAGGGCGGAGCGACCGTTCTCGGGACACTGCGTCATGCAGACGGAAGTGAGGAGTCGGTCGAGGCGGAATGGCTCATCGGCTGCGACGGCGCACACTCCTCCGTGCGACACCTGCTCGGATTGGAGTTTCTCGGTGATACGCTGCCGTCCGAGTTCATTCTCGCCGACGTGCATGCAACCGGTCTGACCGCCCCTGACGACACGCTTGCGGCATTCTGGCATCACGAAGGAGCCGTTATTTTCTTCCCGATCGCACCGGGCCGGTACCGGGTCATCGCGGATGTCGGGCATGAGCCACGCCACGACCCGACGTTGGCCGAGGTCCAGTCGATCCTTGACCGCCGCGGGCCGGGGGGCGTCACACTGTCCGATCCGATCTGGCTGGCGGGGTTTGGCATCAACGAACGAATGGTCAAGCAGTATCGGCATGGACGGGTCTTTCTGGCGGGCGATGCCGCCCACATCCACAGTCCGGCGGGCGGCCAGGGAATGAACACCGGCATGCAGGATGCCTTCAACCTCGCCTGGAAGCTGGCGCTCGTCGTTGAGGGCGTTGCACCACCGGATCTCCTCGACAGCTATAGCGCCGAGCGAAGCCCGATTGCCAAACACGTGCTGTCTCAAACCGGCCGCTTAACCCGGGTCGCAACAGCTCAAAACGAGATCGTGCAGACGGTGCGGAACTTTATCGCCCATCATGCATTCGGGCTCTCGGCGGTCCGGCACGCCGCAGCCGCCTCCCT
>JAHBXU010000595.1 GCA_019636315.1 Planctomycetaceae bacterium
ATTTTCGCGACGTCGTCGAGGGCCTGTCGTCGGTTGAGGGAGTTCAGATCATCCACCAACCCGAGGAACTGCTCTCCACGGTCCGGAGGTTGCTTGAACAACAAACCGAGGCGACCAGGCTGGGGGAGGCCGCCCGGACATTTGTCATCGCCCAGCAGGGAGCGACCGAGCAAACCGTGCAGGTCCTGATCGATCTGCTGCCCCTTCCGCCGCTCGCACGAGCCGCCTGAGGCGAGGATGCTTCGACCGTCGGCACGGGCGCATCCGAATCAATCGGACGGACGGACGATGATTGTCAGATCGTCAATCAAGACCGAATCGCCCGGCTGGTAAAGCTCGATTGGACCGGCCTGAGCCCAGACCAGCTTGAACTGCTCGGGTTGCGTGTAGTTGAGATTCGACAGGAACGCATCCACATTTTTTGCGGAACCAATCGGTCGAATCATGGTGCGCCAATTGTCCAATGCAATCAGGGCGCCGAAGTTCGCCCCCGCGATGTAACTTCCCTCTTGATCCGGCTCGAAGCGGAAATTCAGAGTGACTCCCCCCTTGTGCGGCGTACGGAGGTTCTCCGTGCGAAACCGAAACGAAATGAATGTTCGGTCGAGATCGGCTGCCGTCACCTGACCCGGCGTCCAGGCGGGAATCTTCACCGCACCGAGTTCCTTGTGACCCGTGACGACAAAGCCCGCGTAGTCGGTGGCGATTGGAACGTCCGCCAGTTCCATCCGTAACACGCCGGGACGCCCGTCCGGACCTCGGGCTGTACCATCCTCCATCATGATCATCCGCAGCGTGCCCGGCGCATTCCGGTGCGGGCGGCCGTAGCTGTACATGAGGCTGTGGACGTCCCCCTCCTCAGTCGGATCAAGCCCGTTCACCTGAATCTGACGCCCTCCGGTCGCAGAGGCGAAGTCGTCACGGTATTGGATGGTGGGCGAAGTCGGTCGATTCTCCTGAGCGGAGAGGTCCGAGCTTGCCAGTTCCATGACGAAGAGGAGTGCAATCGGCCAGAGCCGCTCTGCGAGGAAACGTTGCGAGAGAACGCGATCCGTACGTGTCGCGAGGATCAGATTGTTCATTACACCTCCTGCCTGTCGAACAGCGGACTATTCGCGGCGTTCTCCCTGAATCGAGGCGGATGCCGCGGCACGGGTTGTCCGGAAGGCCGCCGCTCCCTCGCCGCCGAAGAACTCCGTGAGATCGACCACGGCTGGCCCCATCAGGAACATCAACACGGCCGGCATGAGGCATAATGAGATCGGAAAGATCATCTTGAACACGGCCGTATTGGCTGCCTGCTCGGCCCGTTGCTTCCGGCTTTCGCGAATGTTGTCGCTGTGATCGGCCAGCGCGGCTGAGACGCTCGTTCCCATCCGCTCGGTTTGAATCAGGGTCGACGTGAACGATCGCACTTCCGGCATATCGACCCGCTCGGCAAAGTTGGCGAGCGCCTGTTCGGTCGATCCAATACGCGCCTGTTCGCCGACGATCTGCAGTTCGTGAGCCAGCGCAGGATACACCGGGCGGATCTCGCGGACGACACGCGTCAGCGATGCGGTGAGCGTCATTCCCTGGCTGACGCACATATTGAGCATGTCGAGCATGTCCGGCATCGCACGGGTGATGTCTTCCCGACGTTCGGCCGCGCGGCGACGGACGACAAGCGCCGGCAGGGCCCAGCCAAGAAGTGATGCCGCCACACCCACGAACAGCACGGTCAACTCCGTCTCGCGCGATACGACCAGCAACAGAAGACCGCTGACGAGAATTGGCAGCACGATCCCCAGATAACGGATCGCGGCCAGATTGTCCGCAGCACGGGGATGGTAGTAGCCGGCGTTCACCAGTTCCCGTTTCATGAGGGCCCGCTTGTCCTGACTCTCGGGGAGCAGCGCCGCCAGTAAGGGCGTCACCGAACCGAACAACCATCCACGGTTGTTGCGGTCTGCCGGCCAATCAGCCGCGTGGACAGACTCGCCCGTGTTGCCGGACAGAATCGCCTTTTCGCGGCGTCGTTGCAAGGATCGCCGGATCAACAGCGCCGCTGTGCCAAAGCACGCAGCGGCAATCACCAGAGAAAACAGTTGTTCGGAGAGCATTGTCATTGCCCTTGGATCGGCATGGCCTGACGAAACGGGAAGGCACATCCGGAATTCAGAAGTCTTTGCTTCCTTACCCGCGTTGGCTCCGCGAGAGAATGCGCACGATCACTGATGATCCAATGATCTGCAGGACGACGGCGACGATCAACGTGCGGAGCCCCCAACGTGAATCGATCAGATCGCTGACATAATTGGGATCACGCGCCATATAGAACCCGATGATGCCCACCGGCAGGATGAGCATGAAAACGGCTGTCCCTTTGAACGCGGCCGTCATTGCGTTCAACCGTCCGAGGAACTGGGCTCGCTCACGCAATGTGCGCGACAGGCGATCGAGCACCTGCACCAGATCGCCGCCGGTCTGCTCATGGACGGACAGGGCCGTTGTGAGCACGCGCATGCTGATCAGCCCCGTGCGAAGAGGCAGGTCGCGGATCGCCTGCGAGACCGACAGGCCCATATCGAGTTTGCGGGCCGCCCATCGCAATTCAACTCCCAGCGGCGCCGGTGTGTCCGCGGCAATAATTCGCAGGCAGCTTTCGAGACTGCGGCCCGTGCGCGCCGCACGGCTGAGTTCGTCGATAGCCGGGGGAAGTTGCTCGGTCATCTGCTTTTGCCGACGCGAGCGGAGGACGACGAACACCGCGATGGGCGCCGCAAACCCGATGAGCGCGCCGAACGATGTCGCCAGCAGATCTTCCTGAAGCACAAACGCCGCGCCTCCAACGGCCAGCGCAGAGCACACACACAAAGCGAGCATCAGCGGCGGCGAGATGTTTACTCCCGATTGCAGCATGAGCGCGTCGAACCAGCTGTTCAGCCGGTTCCCCAGATCGTCCGATTCGCCGTGCCCATAGGGCTCCGTCTCCTTCAGGATTGCAGCGAACTCCGGCCGCGGCTTGATTCGCGCGGGTGTGAGGACTTGTGCACGCATGCTTTGGAAACTCTCAAACCAGATTTGTCGCCGCAGTACGATGCGGAGCGCTTGCCGAAGGCTCGCGGCGAAACTGCCGACGCTGATTCCTGTGCTCTATTCCCTATCCGTGCAGTTCTCGCGCGGCGAACAACGCGGGATCCAATTCGTAGCCGCGCATCGCCAGTCGCGCGAGGCACTGCGGTTCATAGCCGGTCGCATAAAAGGAACCGAGGACTTGCCCTTGTTCGACGCCCGCCATGCGGAAGACGAAGATATCCTCGATGTTGAACTCCCCGTCGGTGACTCCGGTCAGTTCCGAGATCCGCATGATCTTTCGTTCGCCGTTGGAGAGCCGGGCGATATGCACAAAGATCTGGACGGCCGACGCGATGTATTGCCGTGCGACATGCGTGGGAAGTTCCGCCCCTGACAGTGCGATCATCAACTCCAGGCGATTGAGCGCGTCACGTGTATCGTTGGCATGGAGCGTGCTCATCGAGCCGTCATGGCCGGTGTTCATCGCTTGCAGCATGTCGAGCACTTCGCCGCCGCGGGCCTCGCCGACGATGATTCGGTCCGGACGCATGCGCAAGCAGTTTCGCAAC
>JAHBXU010000596.1 GCA_019636315.1 Planctomycetaceae bacterium
CGGAACCATGCAGGCCGTGATGTTGCCCATGCTGGCCTTCGCAGCACTGTTCTTCCGGTATCTTCGGACCGATTCGCGACTCGCTCCGCGGCTCGGCTGGGATCTGCTGCTGATTGTGTCGAGCATCGGTCTGCTGATCGCCGGCGTATGGGGCGCATACGCGGAGATCTGCAAGTATGTCGGTGTCTCATAATGGCCGGCACACAGTGAATAGGGAGGAAGCAACATGTCCGCAAGCAAAACGATCTTCAAACGAATCATCGACGGCGAGATCCCTGCGGATGTCGTCTACGAAGATTCCCAATGTCTCGCGTTTCGGGACGTCAACCCGCAGGCGCCCGTGCACGTGCTCGTCATTCCGAAGAAGGAAATCGCCTCGCTCGCGCATCTCGCCGAGGACGACGCGCCGCTGATGGGACACCTCATGCTCGTCATCCGCAACCTGGCCGCCGAACTGGGTCTCGACAGCGGCTTTCGTGTGGTGGCGAACAGCGGTCCCGATGCGGGGCAGAGCGTCGACCACTTGCACTTTCACCTGCTCGGGAATCGGTCCTTGAGCTGGCCGCCCGGATAGCACGCAACACGGCTGCGTGTGAGGTACGCACCGGCATCATGCGACAACAGGGCCGTCGTGGTCAGAGGGCGTGGAGTCGTTTTTCACGCGCTCGAATGGTACGCTACGGCGAGTCGCTGAGGATTTCTGCATGCACGAACCTGAATCTCCCCGATCCGACCGGCCCGATGATCCGGTTTACCTCCACGCGCGTCGCGAAGCGCTGGTCATTCTGGCGTTGTGGGCCGCCGCCATGCTGTGGGTCGTCCCCTACAGCTACTTCTTCGGGTATCACGAGATCACGGATCCGGAGCAGATCAAAACGATCGTCGGCATTCCGGACTGGGTCTTCTGGGGCGTGCTCGTCCCCTGGATTGTCTGCACACTGGCGACGATCGCCCTTTGCGTCTGGTACATCAAGGACGAAGATCTGGAAGGCATCGAAACGCCGGCCAGATAACGCCTTCCCGAATGATACGGAACGGCGATGAGGCGAGCGAACGGATTCCGAATCAGTGCGGCATCTCGCAAGGATTCGTCATCCGCAGCGTCTACGAGAGGCCGACCGCTGAATTCCTTGCTGACGCTTCGGGTTGCTCAAATATCACTCCCGACGTTTCGGAATCCAATGGTTTGGGAACGGCTACTCAAACTGCAACAATCCGAAACCGTCGGGGCGCGGTTGTGATCCTGCCGGGTGTGTCCAGCTTTCCACGCCGACTTTCGGCATGACCCGCGAGACGCCCGCCGCCCAGACATCACCGGAACGGGGCGCCGCCGGCACGAGTTCCTCCAGCGGAATGGCCATCTCGATCCGCCATTCCGCCGCATCCGCATCCGCCGCGATGTACCTGCGACAGTTCCATAACGGGTTCTCCCAGCAGGCGTCGGTCGTCCAGCCGCGCTGGTCGACTGCAATCTCATAGAAGGTCGCGTAGTCCCGGTCCACGTCGAGAGCGAACGACAGCCGATCGTGTTGCGACACGTCCGCATCATGCGTCCGACCGGGGAGGACGGGTCGGTCCTGGGGAAGGGCCGCGTCGCGCGGGACACGGGCGGCGATATACAGAAATCCCGAATCGTAAGCCCATTGCACCCGGACGCGGGACTTGTCGGCCGGATCATCGACCAGCGGCTCCTTCGAATGCCGGTGTTCCGCGTCATTTCTCAGGCGGACGGCGGAATCGCGTCTCCAGCAGCCATCATCCAGAATCCCATCGAGCACGGGAGGCGACTTGGCCTTACGGCAATAGGCAACCGGCGTGGCCGAAACCACCGATGGCTGCGTGACCCAGATCTCTCCCGCCGCAATACGGTTCCAGGGTCCGTCCGCGACATCGTTTAAGAATCGGCGGTGAACCTCATCCGCCTGGCGAGGATGGTTCCGCTTGCGGTGGAGGGCCGCCAGTTGAAATTGAAACGCGGGCGACTGCGTCTCGATGGGAGCAAATTCTCGGAGGACCTTGACCATCCGTTCGGCGCGTTCGAGCCACGCCTGCTGCAATGCCGCTTGCTGACCTTGTGATCCTGCAATGCGCACCTGTCCCTCGGCCGACGTCTGACGGATGGGTGACAGGCCGGAGTCGATCCCACCTGACACCGCATCACCACTGGAATCCGAGAGGCGCGACTGCTCAATCGCCCGCTGAACGTTGGCCTGAAGGATGGCCCCGTCGTTCGACTGCCGGGAGCGCTCCAGATGAGATGACGCCCGCAAACGTTGCCAACCGACCTCGGCGCTGATCCAGCAGGAGTACAACCATTGCATGGCCTCGACGGCGGCCGGCTCCTGCGGATAACGCTCGGCCAGCTCGACCAGCACGGACTCGGCATGCTCCCATTCGCCCCGCTGTCGATACTCTCCAGCCAATTGCAGTAACTGCACGGCCGCCTGCTGCGGTGGAGCGCCGCCGATAATATCTCGCGTCTGTGCGACCAGTTGGGCCGCGTGACGCGGGTCGTCGAGCATGCGTTTTGCATAGGCTGCGAAGTTTCGCTGCTGCTGAGCCAGATTCTGCAGGCGATCAAGTTCGAGGTCATCGATCGGTCCGAGCAGACGCCGCGCGTCACTGCCGGGTGCGATCGCCAGTCCAGCAAACAGATCGCGCGCGCCGAGCGATTCCTCCTGCGCGGCCTCTGCCAGCGCGATCGGCTCAAAGGCTTCGTCACGACCGACGGTCAGGTTGCCGCGCGACAGCCGGCGATAGGGCTCCGCCGCGGCCATCGTCACCGACATCCCACACCGCGGCAGAAACTCGAACGCATCCAGACGCACCGCACCACCGCTTCCGGCCGGGAGACGACGGAACAACTTTTTCACGCTCCATGTCGGCAGGTCCAATTGCTGATGCAGTTCGTTGTATTGAGCAGGATCGGATGACATGCGAACGGCCAATTGCACCGCATCGCCAATTAAACGGGTCGCGGTGTCGGATTCTGTCGGGGCATCAATGACGACCACTTCCGGTCGCCATGTGCAGAACAACGTCACCAGCCGGCCGAGCATTTTTTCGCGCAGCCTCTTGTCGGTCAGCAGTTCCCATTCGCGGACGAGTTCCGCCTGATCCCGTTCCAGTCCCGGAGCCGCGATGGGAAATGCCCAGTCCACAGCGCCCCCCGTGCCGCCGGCCCGGGTCATCCCCTCCTGAAGCCTCAGATCGAGTGTCCGTCCGTCATCGCCGTCCGGACCAATGTCGCGCCGGGCGACCACAGCCGCCATCGTCCGATAGCCAAGTTCCTGACCGTACTTCGTCGGCAGATTCAGGGAGACATAGTTCTCGTGTGCGTGAACCATGAGCAGCGCCGCGCGGCGATTGGCGCCGCGAACGGTTTCCCAGGTCGTCCCGCCGTCGGTCGTGCGCAAGATGCGTCCGAGTGCACCGACCGCGCATCCATGTGTGGCTGACGAGAACGCCAGTGACTCGATCGGCAGCGGGCTGCCCGTATGTTGAGTGATCCACGTGACTCCTTGATCGCCCGAGCGCCAGATCACGCTGCCCGGCTGACCGGCGATCCAGACCGTGTCCCCCACGGAAGCCACCGCGCGAAAGTCCATCTGCTCGCGCAG
>JAHBXU010000597.1 GCA_019636315.1 Planctomycetaceae bacterium
TGATCACACCGAACGCGAGCGCCAATCCGAAGGCCACGCCGCTGGCGAAGAGGCCGCGGATCACCCACACGGCGACTTCCGCCCCCAGTAGTGCCACCAGCTTGCGGCCTTTGCGCGTCTCTCTCAGGAACCAGGCGTCCGAATAAAGCCCCGCGCCGCACAGTGCAGACGTGGTCAATCCGATGAAGATTTGCTCGCCGGGCACGGGTAGACTAAACAACGGACATTGGGAAGACTGCTTCGCCCGTACGATGTCAGAAATGCGACCCCGAGGCAAGCGGCGGAAACCGTCCGTTGACAAGTCCGCCTGCGATGTCGGCGCAGCGACTGCGTTTGTTCATCCGTCAACGTTTGACAACTCACGGAATTTTTTCAATGCCTGCACTTGGCGTGAACATTGACCATGTGGCGACAATCCGACAGGCCCGACGGACGATTGAGCCGGATCCCGTTTGGGCGGCCGCCCTGGCGGAGCTCGGCGGCGCCGACGGGATTACGTTGCACCTGCGGGAGGACCGCCGGCATATCCAGGACCGCGATCTGCGCGTGCTTCGCGAGACCGTTCAGGTCAAGCTAAATCTGGAAATGGGCGCGACCGAGGAAATGACCGCCATCGCCGTCGATCTCCGTCCGGATCAGGTTTGTCTGGTCCCGGAGAAGCGGGAAGAAGTGACCACAGAAGGGGGGCTCGATGTGATCGCCAATCGTGACCGGGTCGCCGCCTGTGTGGAGCGATTGCTGGCCGCCGGCATTGATGTCAGCCTGTTCATTGACGCCGACGCTCGCCAGATTGACGCCGCCTACGACCTGAGGGCCTCGTCCGTCGAGTTACATACGGGACGCTATGCCGACGCGGCGAATGCCTCCGAGCGGGACGAGGAGTTCCGCACATTGCTGCACGCCGGCAGCCATGCCGTGCAGCGCGGCTTGCTGCTGCACATGGGGCATGGACTGACCTACCGCAACGTCCGCCGCATCGCCGCCATCCCGCACCTGGGCGAATTGAACATCGGACACAGCATCATCGCACGTGCCGTGCTGGTCGGCATGACGCAGGCTGTGCGGGAGATGAAGGCACTCGTTTCGAGTTGACCAGAAGAGTTGTCTCGCCGGCCTGAAGAGTGGTAAGGTTCGCGGCTTTCCTCCGCATGATGGTCACGTTCTTCGGACTCCGGCATGAAGCACGGTGATGAGTTCTCGCTGGCGTTGGTCTGCCTGCTGGTTCTGGGTGTGTCCGCGCAGTGGCTGGCAGCCCGACTGAAGCTGCCGTCGATTCTCTTCCTGCTCGCGTTCGGCATCGTCGCGGGACCGATTACCGGACTGGTCGATCCGGATGCGATGCTGGGCGCGGCGCTGTTTCCGATCGTCTCCCTGGCCGTGGCTGTGATCCTGTTCGAGGGGAGCCTGAATCTCCGGTTCCGCGAATTGGCCGAGATTGGCGGGACTCTGTTGAGCCTGCTGACCGTGGGCGTGGCGGTCACGTGGGCCTTGGCAACGCTCGCCGCACACGCCGTGCTCGGGTTCGACTGGATCAAGTCGCTGCTGCTGGGTGCGGTGCTGGTGGTCACGGGTCCGACGGTGATCGGTCCCTTGCTGCGTCAAATTCGTCCCATCGGGCGCGTCGGTTCGATTGCCCGCTGGGAGGGAATCATCATCGATCCCATCGGCGCGGTGCTGGCGGTTCTGGTTTTCGAGGTGGGGTTTTCGATTCACACGGCGGCGATGGACCACGCCTCCTCGGCTTCAGCGGTCGCCGGCCTGCTGCGCACAATCCTCGCCGGGGGAGGAATCGGCGCCGCGGGAGCGATTCTCCTGGGCTGGCTGCTCCGCCGACACGCGATCCCCGATTACCTGGAAAGTCTGGTCGCGTTGATGTTTGTGGTCGCCGGTTTCTTCGCGGCGAACCTCGCGCAGCCGGAATCCGGACTGGTGACGGTCACGGTGATGGGCGTTCTGCTGGCCAACCAACGGGGGACGAATATCCAGCACATTCTGGAATTCAAGGAAAGTCTGAGCCTGCTGCTGATCTCCACGCTGTTCATCCTGCTGTCGGCACGTCTGCGTTTCGACGAGTTTGGCAGCCTGGGATGGCGAGGCGTGCTCTTCCTGGCCATCATGATTCTGCTGGTGCGGCCGCTCTCGGTGTGGACTGCCGCGCTCAGATCGCGAATCTCCTGGCGAGAGAAGGTCTTTCTCAGTTGGCTCGCACCGCGCGGCATCGTGGCCGCTTCGGTCTCCTCGGTGTTTGCCATCCGTCTGGATGACCAGGGCGACGGGCTCGTCCCGGCAACCTTTCTCGTAATCATCGGGACCGTGTGCGTCTACGGAGTGACCGCGGGACCGCTCGCCCGGAGACTGGGGCTTGCGGTCGCTGATCCTCAGGGACTGTTAATCGCGGGCGCGCGAGCCGGAAATCGCGCCATCGCACACGCTTTGCAGAATGCCGGTTTCACGGTCGTTCTTGTTGATACGAATCACTGGAACATCCAGACCGGCCGTATGGAGGGTCTGCTGACAATCGAGGGAGACATCCTGTCCGAACAGCTTGTCGAGCGCCTCGACCTGGGAGGCATCGGCCGGTTTCTCGCGATGACCCCCAATGACGAGGTGAATTCGCTCGCCACGCTGCATCTGGCCGGAGTGTTCACTCGCTCACAGGTGTACCAGATGTCTCCGCGTCGACGAATCGAACCGCAGGAAAGTCGGCCAATGAACGTCCACGGTCGAATTCTGTTTGGCAACGATGTCACCGCGCTGGCGCTCGATCAGCGTTTTGAACGGGGGGCTGTGGTCAAGACCACAAAGCTGACGGAGGAATTCAATTTCGCAGCGTTCAAGGAGCGCTATCAGGACTCCGCGTGGCTGCTATTCCTCGTCACGGAGTCCGGCAAGCTGCAGATTCGGGCCGCGGACGACAAGTCTCCGCCCCGACCGGGACAGACGGTCATTGCACTGGTCGATCCGGTCGCAGAGAATTCATCTGCTGCGGTCGATTGACGCGAGCAAACATGTTCCGCATGGAACGCTCCATCGAGTCGCACAAGCTTGAGCGTCGTTATTCGGCAAGGGAAGCCAGATCAAGCCTGCGGAGCAACGACCGGAACTGTTCAAAGGTTGTCGTCCGGAGCACTCGTTCGACGAGGTGTGGGTCGCGAAAGTAATGGGCGATTTCCGCCGTCATCTTGAGCTGCTCGAGCGCGTCGTCCTGGGGAGTGAGCAGCAGGAACACCACGTGTGCCAGTTCGCCGTCGGGAGCATCAAAATCAATCCCCGCGTCCGAGATCCCGACGGCCACAATCGGCTTGGACAATCCGGCGAGCCGCGCGTGGGGAATGGCCACACCGTGGCCGAGTCCCGTGCTGAGCGTTTCCTCGCGTTCCCAGACGCTCGCTTCGACCGTCGCTCCATCGAGTCCAGCGGCATCGCAGGATGAAGTCACCAGCTCGTTGATCGCCGTGCGAGGCGAGTCCGCCACGAGGTGACGCACGAACAACTTCGAAGACAGGCTGTCGAGCAACAGGCGTCGTTTGGCGGGACGAAGAATCCACCGCATCAAGGGACCGCTCATCATCGAGGTGACGATGGCCATCACGACCAGCGCGACGAACAG
>JAHBXU010000598.1 GCA_019636315.1 Planctomycetaceae bacterium
TTACGTCTACGGCCTCAGCTCCGTTCCCTCCGACCGCAATCTGGTCGACACCCATAATTTTTCGAGACACTATCGGCAGCGACTGCGGGCCGAGGTTCTGGCCGACTCGTGGTGCCAGATCGTCGGCGTGCCGGAGCAATATCCCGCCATGCCGGCCGGTGCTTCCGCCAAGGCCATCTGGACCCATCGGGTGGGATCTCAATTTCTGGACACCTTCGGCCGCCCGGACCCGAATCAGGATCCTCCGTGTGAACGCACGACGGACACAACGATGGTGCAGGCCCTGCACTTGATGAACTCCCGCGAATTGCACGAGAAACTGCTGAGCGACACCAGTTGGGCCGCTCAACTCGCCGAGAGTAAACTATCGCCGGCACAAATTGTCGAAGAGATCTATCTGGCGGTTTATGCTCGTCGTCCGGATGAAGCGGAATTGCAAATTGCCATCGGTTTATACGACAATGAAGGTTCCGACCGGCGGGCGGCGACGGAAGACCTGCTCTGGGCTCTGCTGAACACCCCCGAGTTTGTCTTCGAGGACTGATCCGCCACTTGCCCCCTTTGGCCCCTGCCCCAACTTCCCACCCCGTTCAACCTCCCGGAGTCTGCGAATGAGCCGTTATCGCAATTGTGAGGGTGTCAACCGGCGCGACTGTTTGAAGTTTGGCTTGGGAGGACTGATCGGGACCGGCCTCGTCGATCTGCTGCGGCTTTCGGGGCGGGCATCCTCGACGTCGTCCACGCCGACCACTCGGGCGACAAGTTGCATCCTCGTCTGGCTCGACGGCGGGCCGACGCACTATGAGACGTTTGATCCCAAGCCACTCGCACCGTCAGAGGTGCGGGGAGAATTTCACCCGGTGGAGACGTCTGTTCCCGGGATCTATTTTTCCGAGCACCTGACGAAACTGGCGGGAATGGCCGAACGACTGGCCGTCATCCGCTCCATCAGGCACGATCAGGGGAATCACGGCGCGGGCAATCACTACATGATGACCGGATCTCCCCCACGGATTCCTGTGGGTTGCGGTGCGTTCGTCAGTTTTCATCCCAGTCTGGGATCGGCGACCGCCTACTTCCGCGGACAACCAAACGGACTTCCGCCGTACTTTTCCATGCCGAGCATGTCGCGATCCGGCGGGCCGAACTTCCTCGGAGCGAAGTATGCCCCCTTCGTGGTTCCGGACGATCCCAACAAGGAGGACTTCCGCGTCCGGGATGTCTCCTTGCCGGGGAAACTGGAGACGACTCGATTTGATAGCCGCCGCGGACTGAGAACCATCGTGGATCGTTTGCCGCGGATCGACGATCCCGCGGCCGGTGATCCCGTGCCCGCACTTGATGAGTATTACGAGCAGGGATACTCGCTCGTCTCGTCGCCTGAAGCGCAAGCCGCCTTCGACATCCATCGCGAAGAGGCCGCGCTCCGCGATGCATACGGTCGCAATTCGTTCGGCCAGCGGGCCCTGTTGGCTCGGCGGCTGGTCGAAGCGGGCGTTCCCTTCGTGACCCTTTATGAAGGAGGCTGGGACCACCATGCGGGCCTGTTCAATTCGTGCCGCAAGCGATTGCCCAGTTTCGATCAGACATTGGCCGCATTGATCCAGGATCTGGAAGATCGTGGTCGCCTCGACTCCACGATGGTCGTCGTCCTGGGCGAGTTCGGTCGCACTCCCAAGATCAACCATGAGGCCGGTCGGGATCACTGGTCGAACGCCATGTCCGTCCTGATGGCCGGCGGCGGCACTCCCGGTGGCCAGGTGATTGGGGCGACCGATCCGCAGGGCTATTCGGCCGTAGACCGCGTGCTCTCTCCCGAGAACTTTGTGTCGACCGTGTACGCCAAGCTGGGCATCGACCCCGGACAGATCCTGCACACTCCCCAGGGGCGACCGACCCACCTCGTCAGCGATCCAACGCCGATCGCCGAACTGATGGGATAAGGTCGCGTCATGCTGTTGCCTGGTTATGGTGCCCGGTGGGGTGTTTGCATCGCCGCCGTTCTGATCTTCGCCTCACGAACCGTACGTGCGGAAGCACCGGCGGCCACCGGTCTGTTCCCTGCCGGCATCCAGGCAGGCCAGAATGCCACGGTCACGCTGATCGGCAAGTCCGGCAGTGAGCCGTTGGAGGTATGGACCAGCAACGATGATGTCGTGCTGCGGCCGACGGACAAGTCCAGCGAATGGATTCTCACGGCTGCGGCCGACGCCCCTCCGGGACTTCGCTGGGTCCGACTCTTCAATGCCGAAGGCGCCTCGAAACGACTGCCGGTCATGGTCGGCTCCGTGAACGAGATGACGGAAGTGGAACCGAACGACGCCGTGCCAGAAGCCCACGACGTCGCGCTGTTGCCGACAACGATCAACGGGAAGCTCGCCAAGTCCGGAGACGTTGACACTTTCGCGGTGCCGTTGACCGCCGGACAAACGCTGATTGCTTCCGTCGACGCCCACCGCCTGCTGGGCTCGCCGATGGCCCCGGTGCTGCAACTACTCTCGCCGCGAGGCTTCGTGATCGAACAAAATGACGATCATCATGGGAACGATCCGCGGATCGTGTTCACGGCGCTGCAGACCGGGACGCACTACCTGCGACTGTTCGCCTTTCCGTCAGACCCCAACAGCACGATCGCCTTCGCCGGCGGCGACGCCTACGTCTACCGCCTGACGCTTACAACCGGCCCGTTTGTGGATCATATGGCTCCTCCGTCGCTGTCCCGTGAGCACAATGCGGCGTCCAGCGTGCGGGGTTGGAATCTTCCGGAGGATGCAGCCGGTCTCTTTTCGGTCGACGCCAACCGCCGCTTTCCGCTCACGATCGTTGTCCCCACCAGTCTCGTCAGCGAGCGATTCGAGGTGGTCGACATTCCGTCCCTTTCAGAAGAGGCCGTCACCGCTGCGACGAACGAAGCACCGTTGTCCGCTCCATTTTCTGTGATGGGAACGATCACGGAGCCAAAGGAGATCGACGTCTACTCGCTGAACGGTCAGAAGGGGCAGACGCTGGTGCTGACGGCTGAGGCCCGCCGGTTCGATTCGCCGCTCGATCCCCTGGTCAAGGTGTTCGCGCCGGACGGCAAGCTGTTGAACGAAGCAGACGACGTTTCCGCGTCTGACAACGACGCCCGGCTCACGCTCACCCTTCCCGACGACGGTCTCTACCGGGTCGAAGTGCACGACCGCTTTCGACACGGAGATCCGTGGTCGGTGTATCTGTTGACAATCAGAGAGGACGTGCCGCGATACGAACTGTCGTTGCCGGACGATCCGCTCACGTTGGAAGCGGGGAAATCGCTGGATGTCGCCGTCGCGGTCAACCGGCTCGGCGGCTTTGCTCAGGAGATCGCGATTCGCGTCCATGGGTTGCCGTCCGGAGTGCAGGTGAAAGAAGGGAAATCCCTGCCGAGCGGCGATTCCGCCAAGAGCGTGACGCTCAAACTGGAGTCGACCGACGATGTCCGCTTCAGCGGTCCCTTGCGCGTCACGGGCACTCTCCTTTCCGGCGAGACGGTCCGCGCGACGACGTCCGCGCCGACCGCGGGATTGCGCATGGAGGATCTCTGGATAACCGTCACGGCGCCCGCGAAGTAACCGCACCGTC
>JAHBXU010000599.1 GCA_019636315.1 Planctomycetaceae bacterium
GCTTGCGATTCGCCTCCTGTTGCAAGGTGCTGGTGGTGAAGGGGGCGGCAGGGCGGCGGTTCTGATTGCGAGGTTCGATCGCGGCGACGGTCCACTCAGCATCGCGCAGCCGATCCTGCAGGGAGCGGGCTTCCGATTCGGCCAGCAGGAGGACGTCGGCGCCCTCCTTGATGCGGCCGGTCTGTTCGTCGAAATCTTTGCCGCTGGCGACGCGCTTGCCGCCTACGGAAACGAGCTGAGCGGTGAAGCGTTCCTGCTTGCCGGTTTCCAGTTCGGCCTTGAGATCCCAATAGGTTCCACTACGAAAGGCGAGGCGTTCGAGTTCCCGGGCGACGAGGATGCGAACAGCCACGCTCTGGACGCGGCCGGCGGACAGACCCCGGGCAATCTTCTTCCACAGCAGCGGACTGAGCGTATAACCGTACAAACGGTCGAGAATTCGCCGTGTCTCCTGGGCGTTGACCAGGTCCATGTTGATGGTGCGGGGACTCTTCAGGGCATCGAGAATGGCCTTCTTGGTGATCTCCGAGAAGACCATTCGCTTGATCGGCACCTTGGGTTGAAGCAATTCGGTCAGGTGCCAGCCAATGCTCTCCCCCTCACGGTCTTCGTCGGTCGCGACGATCAGTTCATCCGCGTCCTTGAGCAGAGTCTTCAGTTCCTTGACGACCTTCTTCTTTTCCGGCGGCACGATGTAGAGCGGGGCGAATTCATCGTCGACATTAACGCCCAGCGTGCTCCAGGGCTCCTTCTTGACCTGCTCGGGGATGTCGGCCGCCTTGGCCGGCAGGTCCCGAACGTGCCCCATACTGGCCCGGACGATATAGTCGCTCCCCAGGTAGCCGCCGATCTTTTTCGCCTTGGCTGGCGACTCGACGATCACGAGTCCTTTCTTGCGTTTGGCCGACACCGGGATGGTCCTGTGACTGAACGTGTTGGGGTTGTCAGGTTTAGCGCCCCAGCTACAATGCAGCGCGGCACAGCCCTGCCCGGCCCGGAAGCGTTGCCGAATGGATTAAGGCATCGGTTGCACGTCTGTCAAGGGGTGGGCCGGCGTCAAGCTTTGCGGTCGGCCGTTCCGCCGGGGGACGTCTGGGGCGGATGGCGATGCGGTCACGAACGAGAACGGCGCGTCCGGTCGCCCCTCACCAGGGTGCTCGTGCAGACCACTTGGCCGGTGTGACGACATGTGTGCTGCCGCTCACGGTCCCACCACCGGCATGCCGGCGAACTCGGACTCCGCGAACAAATGATTGGAACGAAGCCGCGATTGAACATCCGAATCGCCAGCGAGAACCTGATCCCGACGTGCCTCTCTCATGCTTCGGGTGACGAGGCGATTCGGCAGCGCACAACCTCAACAACATAATCCACTCGCGGAACGGAACTGGCAAGACCGCACCACCTGCGAGACACGGACACTGCATCCCGCCGTGAAAGGACTCTGATGAATTCACCGTTCGCCATCTTTCGCAAACACCAGAAGATGCTCACGGTCATCCTCACCGGGCTGGCCATGTTTGCGTTTGTCATTCTGGGCGCCGTCAACGATCCCAGCCATATGCCCCCGGCTCTGACGATCGTCATCATCGCCTGCGTGTTCGGCGGCATCGGCTGGCTGATGGGCATCCGCTCGAAGAAATCCTCCGAATTCGGATTTGTCGGGTTGCTGGTCGGCGCCATCGTCGGCGTCGGCGCCTCGATGCTGGGCGGCCCGCCGGTCATGGTCCGTGCCGACACCGGCAACATCAACGAACAGGAGTTCTACAACCTGCAGCAGCAACGCGCGATCGCGAATCAGTTCGCCGGACAGGCCGTCCTGGTCGCGCGGACGAAAGCGGATGGCCAGTTCATCCAGCCGCCGGCGCCGTTCGGATTTCACCCGGACCCGGAGAGGGATGTCATTATTGGAGAACTGCTTCGCCGCGAGGCCGATCAACTGGGAGTCGTGGTGACCGATGAGATGGTCACGGACTACATCAGTTCGATCACTCAGGGCAAGCTCGACGCGGCTGACTTCAAGCAGATCCGCAATGCCATGGGGCTCGGCGAAACGGACGTGTATGACATTCTTCGCGGGGAGATCAAGGCCCGCCTGGCCTATCAGTACCTGTATGACTGGGGCGCACTCCTCTCCCGGACGACGGGGAGCGTCGTGCTGCCGCCGGAGAATTACTGGGACTTTTACCAGCAGCTCAACGTCCAGCAAACAGTCGCCGTCGCGCCCATTCCCGTGAGCGCCTTCATCGACAAGACGGCCGAGCCTTCGGAGAGCGAGTTACAGGAACTGTTTAATCAGTATCGCGAGACGTTTCCGAATCGCCGGGCCGATGGCCGCCTTGATGAGGGCCGTCCCGGTTTCCACCAGCCGCGGAAGGTGAAGCTGGCGTATGTGGAAGCGGCTTACGATGCGATCGAAAAGCTCGTCGACGCTCCGACCGACGAAGAGATCGACGCGTTCTATGACGAGCATTTCAAGGCGATTCCGGTTGAGGAACTGGAGCAGGGGGGCGCCCAGGCTCCGGGGACTTCAACGGAAGGTGCGGACTCTTCCGGACCAGCATTGCCCGCTGCGGACGGTGAGGCCCTTCCGGCCGGCGAGATTGATAAAGAAGATCTTCCGCCCGGTGAAGGCGAAAGCGAGACTCCGTCCGATCCTGAGTCCCCATCGGATCCCAGCGAGTCGGACGGCGGTGCATTCCACGCCCCACCCCGCCGGACACAACTCGTTGCGTACCTGGACGACAAGGACGATCAGCCGGCGGCGGAGACGTCGCCGCCGGTGACAGATGCCCCGGCCGATAGCGATGCTGCCGCCGAAACACCGGCCGTCGAAACACCAGATAACGCGAACGAAGCCGCAGAGACCCTTCCTGCAACAGACGCGGACGAGGAACCGGCGACAGCGGACGATCCTCCTGCACCGCCGGCGGCCGAGTCGGACGCCGGGTCTCCGACGCTTCCGCAGCCGCCGCGTGCTCCCGCCGTCCGCGAACTCGATGACGAACTGCGAGGCGAAATCCGCGATCAGATCCTGCGCGAGCGGACGCGTGAGCGACTCCAGCAGGTCGAGGACGAAGCGGTCGATTTCATGCGCGAGCTGGAGTTGCAGCTTGCCAACCTTCCGGATGACGTGGACTACCTCAGCCCGGAAAAGGCCCTCGAAGAGCTGCGCAAATTTGCGAGTGAGAAAGGCCTGACGTTCGTGGAAACGCCGCCGCTATCCGCCTTGGATCTGCAGACGTCCGAAGAATATCCGATCGGAAACGCACTCGATCAGTTGTTCTCCGATCCATTCAACCCCCGCCCGTCCTCGTCCGTCATCGAACAGGTCTTCACGTCGGCTCCGCAGGAAACCTACCGGTCACGAGCAGTCACTCATCCGGAAACCGACAGCCGCTTCGTTTACTGGAAGACCGACGATCAGGCCGAGTATGTTCCGGAAAGCCTGTCGGATCCCGGGATCCGTGAGCAGGTGGTCGCCGCGTGGCGGGACCTCAAAGCCCGGGAGAAGGCACGCACACGTGCGACGGAACTGGCTCGACTGGCGTCCGACAAAGGTCAGCCGCTCAGCGAATCCTTCGCCGGCCAAACCG
>JAHBXU010000006.1 GCA_019636315.1 Planctomycetaceae bacterium
AAGCACATGGCCGAATACGGGCACTCGCTGGAACGAACGGATTAATTGTGTCCAACTTGCAGGACACTACTTGGACACGCGAACAATCACAATCTCCGCATGGGACCTATCCCGTGCGGAGATTTTTTTTCATGACGGCAACAATCCAGCGTATCGACCGGATCACGAGCGAGGGGCCGATCGGCATGGCCGACGCGGCCAGAATGTTCGGCACGTTTCGACAAGGCAAAGCAACACATCCTTCAACGCCGACGCGATGGTGCGTCAAAGGCTTCAAGCTCCCCAACGGCGAAACCTTGAAGCTTGAGCACATCCGCGTGTGTGGCCGGCTGATGACCTCACGCGCCGCCGTCCTGCGTTTCCTGGAGCGGATGCAAGAACCCGCCGACGACACGATCCCTGCAACACGATCACCAGCGGAACGGCGACGAGCGGCGGAAGCGGCCGGGCGCGAACTCGAAAAGCTGGGCGCATAAACGCCAAACCCCGCCGGTCAGGGCGGGGCTTAGCTCAACACTTTCTCGATCACCAACACTTGGACCAACACAATGAATTTTACTTCCTCGGACTCCCCGCTTCAAGGCGTGCTATCGCGTCTCGAATGCGTCAAGCCGAACGGCGAGGGCAAGTACATCGCCCGTTGTCCCGCTCACGACGACGGCAACCCTAGCTTGTCCATCGGTATCGGCGACGACAATAAGGTGCTGCTCCATTGCTTCGCCGGTTGCACATCGGACGCAATCACGAAGGCCATCGGCTTTACCACCCGCGACCTGTTCACATCGAAGAACGGCCACGCGAACGGCAAACCGAAGAGCGCGGCCCGATCCTTCAACTCGATGGGCGAGGCCATCGCGGAATACGAAAAGCAACTCGGCCGAACGAAAGCGATCTGGAACTATTACGACGCCGATGGCGAAATCTGCGGTCTGGTGCTGCGGTGGGACGCGCCCACGGGCAAAACGATCCGACCTATCGCTCGCGACGTGTTCGGAGGGTGGACGCTCACGGCGATGCCGGACCCGCGACCGCTTTACCAACTACCCGATCTTGCGACCACGAAGACCATCATCGTCGTTGAAGGCGAGAAGTGCGTTGACGCGGCCCGATCACTCGGATTCATCGCGACGACTTCCAGCGGCGGCAGCAACGCGGCGACGAAATCCGACTGGAGGCCGTTGGCGGGCAAGGACGTGCTGATTCTTCCCGACAACGACGCGCCGGGCCGCAAGTATGCGGAGACCGTGGCGGCGATATTGGCGAAACTCAACCCGCCCGCGAAAGTCCGAGTCCTCGAACTGCCTGGACTCGCCGACAAGGGCGATCTGGTGGACTGGATCGACGCTCACGGCGACGCGGCCACGCCGGACGATCTGCGAGCGGAGATTGAATCGCTCGCGGCGAAGGCGGGCAAGGCGGCGACTTCCCCCACGCACCATATCTTCGACGGTCCGCCGTTGATTCTGGGGGAATCGGGGGAACAAATCCCGCAATTTCCGTGCGAGGAATTGCCGTTCGTACTCGCCAACTTTGTCCGCGCTGCGGCCGAATCCGTTCAGGTTCCGCCGGACCTGATTGCGCTCACGGTGCTGGCGGTGGCGGCGGGTGGACTTGCCCGCAAGTTCGTTGTGAATGGTGACGGCGGGCAATGGATCGAACCAGTCAACATTTTCACAGCGGTAGCGGCCGAACCGGGCGAACGAAAATCCGCCGCTATGCGGCTCGCGCTCTCGCCTGTCTCGGAACTGGAACGCGAAGAGATCGAACGAATGCGGCCTATCGTCGCAGCGGCAGCGGCCGAAAAGGAAACGCTCAGCCAACGACTGAAGAAGCTTCAAGCCGACGTTGCCAAATGCGTGGACGAAACGGAACGCGAACAAGGTATGCGTGAGATTGCACGTCTCGCGGTCGAAGTCGAGAACTATCTCGTCCCTGCATTGCCCACGTTCATCATCGACGACGAAACGCAAGAATCCGTCGGTAAGACTCTCGCCCAAAACAACGGGCGTCTGCTCCAAGCGGCAGCGGAGGGCACGCTCTTTGAGATCGTGGCAGGTCGATACTCCGATGGCGAGAACTACGACGTTTACCTGAAGGGGCACGCCGGCGATCCGCTTATCTGCGGTCGGACCTCTCGCGAACGGTATCGGGTCGAACGGCCGGCGCTGACCTGCGCCATGCTGGTACAGCCCGAAGTATTTCGCAAGATCGGGAGCGATAAGGCGCGGGGTCTGGGCTTCCTCGGACGATGGGCCTACGGCGTGCCGAATCCAGCGGTAGGATTCCGCAAGTGTTCGACGACTCCAATCAATGAACTCGTCTCCCTCACCTACGCCGAAGTCGTTCGCTTGCTTTGGACGTGGCCGTTGCCAGAGAGCGAAACGGTTGTCACGTTCGACGACGAAGCGGCGCAAATCCTGCTCGACTGGCGCGAGAAAATCGAACCTCGATTGCGACCCGATGGCGACTTGAAACCGCTCGGTGCCTGGGGTTCCAAACTCGTGGGCCTGACCGTGCGAATCGCGGCCGTTTGCCATCTGGTTGATGAAGCACTCGAAAGCCGGCTCAACGATCCCGCTCCGATCACGGCCGAACGCCTGGCGGCGGCAATCAAGCTCGCGGAAGGATACTTCATCCCTCACGCATTTCGCGCCTTCGGATTGATGGCCGAACCGCCGGGCTACGGACTCGCGAATCGACTGCTTGGATGGCTGACCCGCAAGCCGGAGATCGACCAGTTCCAAACTCGGCAAGCCTACCAGCAACACAAGGGCGCACGAGGCGACTGTCGAACCGTGGCCGATCTGAAACCCGCTCTCGAACTACTCGAAGCTTACGGCTACCTGCACGCGGTCCCGATGCCACGCGAGGCCGGACCGGGCCGGGGACCGTCCGCTCTCTGGGCGGTGAATCCCCAATGGATTCGGTAGCAAATGCTCCCCCAAATCCCCCAATAAGAGGCGGCAGCGAAACGACCCACGGAAACGCAATGCTCGAATTGTTCCCCCAAATCCCCCGGAATTCGGAGGGGTAAACGGCGGGCGATGATTTTGGGGGAATCGGGGGAACATTTTGAGGCAAACGGGGCCAGAAAATCGCCGGGTCCTTCCGCCAGTGACCAAGAGGGCATCCCGCCCGGAAGAGCCAGAATACCAGAATCACTTTGTTCTACGACGGTTAGAACGTCAACGACGGAGGGGAGATTGTGAACATCGGCGACCTTCGGACGGAAGACCGGTTGCTCATCCACGCCGTGGCGGAACGGATGGCCGACATAGCGGCGACACCGAACCCGCCCGCATGGCAGCGGTGGGAACGTGTGCGGCTGGATGACCTGCGCACTTACGGACCGGAGTATCGGCCGGGCGAATGGTTCGGTGGCGGCGGTGGCACGTTGAACGGTGCAACGATGATGCGATTCCGCCGGGCCATCCATCGGCTTGGCATGGCGGGCCTGCTCCGCACGGCGAGCGTAGGTGGGCGAACGCGAAACGTGAAGCTCACGCCGGAGGGCGTGAAGCTGGCGGCGGAACTGGCGGGCACGGAAACGACACCGGCGGCACGCTGCGACGAATGACCACGACTCACGCATTCACGCTCTGCCGTCGGGCGTGACCGCGAACAATGTACGACGGCACTGGGGGAAGACGAATGACGACGACACTGGAACAGCCGGCCGACACGGGCGGCGACCTGCTTGCGGACCTCAACGATGCGCTGCGCGATGCGATGGAAGGGCACGACGCGGGCTTCGCGGCGGCACGGGCGGCGTGGGCCGAAGTGTTGGCGGCGAAGATGGAGGGGGCGGCGCTGGACAAGCGGCTCGCGGAACTCGTGGCCGAACTCGACGCCGTTCGCGAACGGCTTACACGGCAGACCGACGAAATCCTCGAAAGGAAACGAGCGGCCGAACAGCGGGTTATCAGCGGCATCCACGCGGAGCGGGCGTTGATGCTTTCACTCCCGGCGGCGCTCACGGCGGCGATGGACGCGGCCAGCAAGCGGGCTGGCGAACTCGAACGGCTCGCCGAACAACTGCGCGTTGCGGCGGAGGGGGCACGGCGAGACGAACGCGAGAACCTCGAAGGCGCGGCGAACCGTTCGCACCCCGCCGACGCGGCCTTCGCCGAACCGTTCGTCAAACGGGCGGCGGCGGCGAAGGCACGGGCGGCGGCATTCGCCGACCGACGCGACGCGGCCAATCGCGAACGGAATCGGCTGCTCACGGCCATCACCGAAGCGAACCGCAAGATTCTTTCGTGACGACCGGACCCGCCCCGACCGCCCGACACGGCGGGGCTTTCTTCACCTGGGGGGGGCTTTCATGCTGCTCACGATTCCTTCGCCGTTCCCACGGCTCGACCTCGACCAACTCCGCCGACATGCACGAGCGGCGACGAAGCCGAAGCCAGAACGACGCGGCGAGACGGAGGCGCAGATTCTCGCCGACATCTTTCGCATCGGCCAGCGGGGCGAAGCGGCGGCGGATAGTGCGTTGCTCGTGTCCGGCACGGCCTCGCCGTATCTGGTTCCATCCCGATGCCAGATGCACGCCGACGACGGGCGCGACTTCGGAATCGTGGCGCTCGCGCCGGGATGCTTCAACGCTTCGCTGCGGGACGTGGCGGCAGGCCGGCATCGCGTGCCGTTGCGAGTCTCGCACGGTGCGGGCGAACTGGCGGCAACCGGCGACGGGCTTATCCTGCTCGACACGGCCGACGGGCTTCACTTCGGACTGACGACGACCGGCCGGGGGCCGTCAGCGGTTCGGATGCTTCGCCAGTTCCCCAACGTCCGCGAAGTGTCGGCCGGGTTTGCGGTCGAAGACGCCGTGCGAAAGCGGTCTTGCGTTCTCGTTCTCGCGGCTCGACTGCTCGAAATTTCCATCGTTGGGGCCGGGGCATTTCCCGGAACTTCGCTCCGCATTCGATGACCTAATCAATAACTTCCTGAGGACTCACAATCATGGCACTCAACGGTAGCGGCGGCGGTGGCAACGCGGGGGCAATCAAAGCTGGCGCGGCGTTCGTCACTCTTTTCACCAAGAACGAATTGCGGGCCGGGCTGAACGCGGCGGCGGCGGACCTCAAGGCGTTCGGTCGGGGCATCACGGCCATCGGCAAGCAATTCACGCTGACGGGGGCGCTGGGTGCGGGGGCGCTGGGCGGCGTCTTCGCGGCCTCGACGGCACGCGGTTCCGAGTTCGCGAAGCTCTCCGAAAAACTTGGCGACTCGACGGAGAACCTGAGCGCGTTCGCCTACGCGGCGAAGACGACCGGCATCGACCTCAACGGATTCCTGGACAATTTCGAGAACTGGCCGGAACGACTCAGCCAAGCGGCGACGGGGACCGGCGAGATTGCCGAAGCGTTCCAACGGCTCGGCATCGACGCGGCGGCGATGAAGAATCTGCCAATCACGGAACAGATGGTTCAACTCGCCGAAGCGATGAAGGGCGTCGGCAACAGCACCGACCGGCTCTCGATGCTCGGCAACCTGTTCTCCGACAAGGGGCAGGGCTTCAACGAACTCTTCAAGCTCGGCGGCGACGGCATCCGCAAACTGATGGCGGAAGCCGGCAGCGTCGGGGCCGTCGTGTCCACGGAACAGGCGAAGAACGCCCGCGCCGTCTCGCAGGCGTGGACGAAGTCGTTTGAATCCATGAGGAACGCGGCGTTCAGCATCGGCGACGCGCTCCTACCATCCGCGCCCGCAATCCAGAAAATCGGCGAGCAAGTGACCATCGCATCGGCGGCGTTCCGCCAGTGGATCGCGGAGAATCGCGAACTCGTCTACGGGGTGGGCGCTGGCATCGCGGCCGTGGGCACGCTCGGCGTGGGCATGATGGCGCTGGGGCCGGTCATCACCGGCATCGGGGCCTCGTGGGGCATCCTCACGGGGGCCGTCGTCGCGAGCAAGGCGGCGTTCGCCGGCATCGGGGCAATCATTTCCGCGCCTATCTTGGCGATTCCGGCGGCGCTCGCAGCGGCGGGGGCGGCATGGCTCGCGTTCACGGCCGACGGACGCGAGACGGCGCGGGGGTGGGCGTCGTCGGTCAAGGAAGCGTTCCAACCGACCATCGACAATATCACGTCGTCATTCTCGCAGGCGGTGAAGCTGTTCACGTCCGGCAATCTCAGTGGCGCGTTCACGGTCGCACTGGACGCGGTGAAGGTGGAGTGGGCGCGGTTCGTGCTTTATTTGCAAGAGGCATGGAGCAAATTCAGCGTCGGATGGGAACGCAGCATTGACGCAACCGGCATCGCGCTCGTTCGCCTGGGGCGTCGGGTGGGCATCTATTCGCCGCAAGAAGCGGCCGACATCGAAAAGACGATGCTCGACATGGGCCGGGAAGCGGAGAAGCAACTCGCCAACCCGCAAGCCGTGAAGGAAGCCCGTGTCGAACTGGCGAACGCGCAGGACTGGCAGCGGTTCAACGCGGCGGAACTGGCGAAGGCCACACAGCAAGCGGACATCGCGGCGAAGTTCCGCCAAGCGTTCGCGATGATGAAGGGGGACGGCATGGCGGGCAACCCGCTCGCGGGCCAGTTACAGGGCATCGCGCTCGCGTCGCGGGGCACGTTCGGGGCCAGTGCCGGATTCTTCGGCGGCAGTGGCGGCACCGTTGTGGGCGAGAAGCTGCTGGCCGAAGCGAAGAAACAGACGGACGCCATCGAGAAGACGAACGAACTGCTGGCGAAGGGCAACCTTGCGATGCCGGGCGGCGGCATGCTGTTCGTCGGCGGCAAATGAACCGGCGGCGCGTGATGCTCTGGATGGTGCTGGCGTCGCTCGTCGTCAACGTGCTGGCGTGCCGTTCGGTGGCACGGTAGCAAGCCCTGGACGGCGTCGGAACTCGCGGAAATGGGCAGGCGACTGGAAGAACTGGAACGGCCGAAGGCGGAAGAGCGAAAACGCGCCGCTCAGTTCGGTTCCGAAGACGGTGAGGGAAATTTTCCCTCACCGGGTAAAGGAAAGACTTCCGACATCGTCGGCGACGCTCTCGGCGTCAGCGGCAAGACCTACGAGAAGGCGAAGGCCATCGCCGAGACCGCCATCGACCCGCTTAAGGCGATGGTGGACACCGAGCAATCTGGCGTGCTGGAAGTGAACCCCGGTGGGCGATCCGGGGGCAGGAAGAGAATCAGCGCAAGGCATATTCCGGGAAGTGGTCGATGAACGCTTCCCAACTTTGGAAGTCGGTCGAAATCGCGCTAATCGTCCGATTGACTGCCCATCGCAACCCGGTCAAATGCTCGACCGTTTCCTGCGCGTTCGCACGCAAGTTTTCGTCGTCGGTACAGAAGGCGCAATCGGCATGCATTCGGTGGACATGTTCAACGACGCGCTGGCCGTTGGGGCTTGAACAAACGCCATCGATGGCGGCACGCAATTCGGCCATTGCGGCGAGTACACGGTCGAACTGAGCGATGCTGGGGGCGCGGGCGGGCCGGTTCAATGTTGCTTTCATGGAACTCACTCCTGGGTAACGGGACATGGGGAAGAGAACCCCCGGCCGGTACATCGTGCGCCGGCCGGGGGTGGCGTCGCGTGACGCTGTCCCTCGTCACGCGACGGGAGTAAGGGTAACGTCGGGCGGGGGCGGTGTCAACACAATTCTACAAATATGCTCTATGCGATTGCGTTTGGTGCGGGTGCGGCACACTCGTAAAATGTTGGCGTTGACCGATCTTCACGGGGGAAAAGAGAATGGTCGCCATCATGGCAAAGCCGAAGAAAACGACCGGGCCGAAGAAGCCGAAACCGAACCGCACCGGGCGACCCGTCAACGTCTGGGTATCCGACAACGTGGCCGATGCGCTCGAGCGCTACATCGCGGCTCAGCGGTTCCCACCGGGGAAGACCGCAATCGTGGAATCGCTGCTGGCGGAATTCCTCACCCGCGAGGGCTTCCTCGGAGGCGACGACGCGAAGCCGGAGGGGTGAAGCAATCAACCGACGGCGCTCTACCGGCGACGAATTATCGCCGGAATCAGTTGCACACCGTTGCACAATGCGATTCAGGATTGCACGAAAACAAGGGGTTTTATGCAATGAATATCATTGACCGCAAGAAAGGGGGCGGATACGATATTGCCTAGAAAACAAGGCGTTTCGGGTATTTTTCTGACGCTCCAAGACCTGACTGTTAACCGGCGGGTCGTAGGTTCGAATCCTACCGGAGGAGCTGACTTTTCGAGCATCGGAATCCCGCACATCTGCTTAACGCAAACGGCCGGAGGCGAGACCTCCCGGCCGTTTCGCATTTCCGCCTTGTTTCCCAGCGATTTTCGCACTTTCGGTCGTTGGGCCAAACTCTCCGGTTCGTAACCGCGATCTCGGTCGCGAGACGAAACGGTACCGTTTGCTCTTGGACCCCGGGCGAGATACGAAAAACTCTCGGAGTCTCTGGGATGGGGTGACCCAGGGGTTAAGGGGAGAGCCTGTCTTGGGGACGACTCGCAGGTGCGAGCGGATCTGTTCCAGCTTGTCGAAAAGGGATGCACGTCAGGTTGCTTTCTCAAAATAACTCCGGATGCGATTGCGAGCGACCCGGACGTTTTGCAGGACAACGACCTCAACGCGACCAACACCTCTCCGAAACTACCAGCCAGCAAAGACACACCCTCCACTGCCGCTTCGGCCTTCGTTCAAGAGACGATCCCTTTGGAATTCGTTCGATTAAGAGTCGGTCAGTTCCACGACGGCGTGTTTGCTTTTGCAAGTACCGTTGCTGATCGCTACTCTGGTGCCAACACCACTTCGGCGAGGCGGGACGGTATGCCTCGCCGGCATACCGGAGTCACGGATTCGGTGGTGGAGGAGCGAACCTATGCAGTTTCAAATCGTCCTGTACTTCTTCGATGCAGTAGCGTCATCAACTCGCGAGGATGTAATCCACAAAGTTGCTCGGCAATTTGGCCACTAAGTGGCTCGGCCGAATGACCCGACAACGTGGGCCGCCGCCAGGTCGATGAGCGGCGGACAATCTTACGCGACGTAATCTGTGCCTTGCGTGCCGAAATAGAAGCGGATCATATCGATTCGTTGCTCGGCATTGTAGGCGAAGTTTTCGAGACGCCTCATCCTTAGGCAACGTAACTCCAGACAAAGATCATGAAATGTCAATGAGCGACCTCATTCCAGGCACAGAAGTCGAAGTCCGCGGCCTTCGCTGGCAAGTCGTGCGAATCGAGGAACAAGCGGGAAGCCGCGTATGTCGTCTTCGCGGACTTGGTGGAATCGCAGCCGGCAATGAGATTGAGCTACTGCTGGGCCTTGAGCAAGTGACGGCCATACGCCATGAGGTAGATCCGGCCAAAGCCGGCCGATTGCGCGAGTGGCTTCTTTATCACCAAGCCTTCCTGCTCGAACAGGCCTTGGGGCCACGAGCGCTGCTGGCCGCCCAACCGGGACGACTTGAGATTCAGTCGTACCAGCTTGTCCCTGTCGTGCGTGCGCTGGCGATGAGTCGAGTTCGCCTGCTTCTCGCGGACGGTGTTGGCTTGGGCAAGACCATTCAGGCGGGCCTGGTTGTCACCGAACTCATGGCTCGGCGCCTCGCGCATCGCGTATTGATCGTGTCGCCCGCCGGTCCTCTGCTCGAGCAGTGGCGGACGGAAATGCGGGACCGCTTTGGCTTGAAGCTTCGGGTATTAGACCGCGCCGCGCTCGACGATGTGCGCCGACAGATCGAACTTGGTGCCAATCCCTTCGATCACATCTCCCTCGGCCTGGCTTCAATGGACTTCCTCAAACAAGAGCGCGTGCTTGCAGAACTGGAACGCACAAGTTACGACGTAATCATTGTCGATGAATCACACCACTGCGTTGACCTGGGTAACTCCGGTTTGCGCGATGATTCGCTACGCCGTCGCCTTGCCGAGGTTCTCGCCGGTCGGTGTGATGCTTTGTTGCTACTGACTGCCACGCCCCACGACGGCAACGACCGGTCCTTCGCGTCGTTGTGTGAGCTTCTCGATCCCTCGCTGGTCGATGGCCGTGGCATGCTCCGGGGCGACCGTTACCAACGTAACGTCGTTCGCAGGCTCAAGCGACATATCCGCGATGCCAAGACCGGGAAGTCCAGCTTTCCCGAGCGACAGGTCCTCCCTCTCCGGGTGACTGTGAGAGCCACGGACAACCCAGCCTTTGTCGATTTGTCCCGGCAAATACTCGAGCTTGTGTCGCCGGAACTCCGCCGTGCTCTGCGTGACAAACGCTATAGCGACGTACTATCGTTTTTCGCCCTCTTGAAGCGTAGTGTCTCCACCGTAGCGGCCTGCGCTTCGACACTGCGTGTCGTCCTCTCGCGATACCAGAAGGCTGTGGAAGGGGCCGTCGAAGACCAGGAATCTCGCCGTGAGCGAATTCGTTCTCTTCGTGACGCTCGAAGGCGTCTCGAACGCTTCGGCGTGGTGTCCGCGGCAGAAGAGGCCGAAGTGCAGGAACTCGAACTGGACGATGTGGCCCAGCAACTGGCAGACTTGGAGAGACAATCCCGTTCCGAAGGGCGTAAGGTCAGCCGCAGTCAGTCCATCACCGCCAAGCTCGAGTCGCTTGTCAAATTGGCCGACATGGCCAGCGAAGATGACCCGAAGATCTCCGCGCTGCTCGGAGAACTGGCCGAGATTCGCAAAGCAGAACCGAACGCCAACGTGCTCGTCTACACCGAGTACACCACAAGCCAGGACGCCGTCGCCAAGGCCTTGAAGGGCAAGGACTACAATGTGCTCACTCTCAGCGGTGCCGACCCCTACGGCACCGCCAAAGGGAGTGGCGACAAAGCCGACGATGAACTTCGCACCCGCACCGAGATCACCGATCGTTTTCGCAATGCCGATGGCATCGTCATGGTGTGTACGGACGCCGCCGCTGAGGGCCTCAACCTTCACCAGCGCTGCCATCACCTGATCCACCTGGAACTGCCGTTCAATCCCAACCGCCTGGAACAACGTAATGGCCGCATCGACCGCTACGGCCAAAAGCTCGAGCCCATCGTTCGCTATCTCCACCTGGCCGGTACTTTTGAGGAGAACATCCTGCTTCGGCTCATCGCCAAGTGGGAGCGGCAGCGTCGGGCGCTCAACGTGATGCCCAACACACTCGGCCTCACCGCCGATTCCGACATGGTCATGCGCCCGCTCCTCCAAGGCTTCGTAGAAAGCGAGCCCACGCTCTTCGCCGATCAGCCGGTGAGGTTCACCCTAACCGACGGCGACCCTGCCGAGGGCACTGATGGCCCGGTGCGTGAGCTTCTCGAAGAGATCGACCGGAGCTTCAAGACCTTTGAGAAAGCGATCAAGAGCAACGCCTGGCTCGCCGATGCCGGCTTGCATGCAGACGATGCCACGATGACGGCGGCTTACAAAGCACACGATGCCGGAGATCAAGCCGCCGGTGTGGACCTTGCCCGCTTCGTGGTCGATGCCGTCCTTCGTCAGGGCGGCAAGATCGACGGTAAGCTGACAGACCGCGTCTTTTCTCTCACGTTGCCTGGCGACTGGCGCCTTGACGTGGCAGATGTTCCAGGCTGCGATCCCGACTCGCGCGTCGTGCGCCTGACCACGAACAAAGACGTACTGATCGATGATCAGAAGCGACTCGTCGGCTACCTTGGCCGTGCCCATCCGCTAGTGCGTCACGCCATCGACCGCGTGCGTCATACGTCGCTCGGCGACGGCAGCGGCCAGACCGACTCTCGTGCAGCTGTGGTCAAGGCGAATGTTTCCGAGCCGACGCTCTATTGCACCTTTCTGGCGCGCGTGAACAGTGGCGCCGGTCGCGAATATGAGCGTGTCGTCGCCGTTCGGCTCTCTCAGTCTGCAAATCCGACCTATTGCCCCGAACCCGGCGAATGGCTGCAACTGGCCTCACTCGATGCGGCCAGCTCGCCTGTCGGAATCTGGGAAAAGCAATTCAGCCGCTGGGCGCCGGCACAACTAATCGGCGCCCGTATGACCGCGATCGACGCCTTCGCTCCAACCGGCCAGGCCTTCATAAAGGAAGCCAAGAGCGTGAACGCACTTGAGACAGCGGAGCTGGAGAAGTGGCTCACCGAGCGTGTAGCCGAACTGTCGCCAGATG
Source organism: Planctomycetaceae bacterium (assembly GCA_019636315.1). Lineage (GTDB taxonomy): Bacteria > Planctomycetota > Planctomycetia > Planctomycetales > Planctomycetaceae > JAHBXU01. Next base: position 12,088 of record JAHBXU010000006.1, read on the forward strand.
TCGTTGCCCCCGAGCGAACGCTGTTCGATCCCGTCGAGCCTGCGGCAGCGTCCAAGCCGCTTCCCAAGTCTCCGGCCGAACGACTTGCTGCGATTCACGCCGACACCAGCCAATCCCCGCGCCTGCGAAACAAAGCCGATGCCCTCCTCAAGCTCTATCGTCAACGCCTTGATCGACTCCGACTTCGCGGTCATTTCACTGCCCCGGAGGTCATTTCCCTCGGCATGCTCATGGTCGTGCCCGAAGGCAATCCGGCCGGCAAGGGGGTGAAGCATGGCGCTTGATTTCCTTCGCATAGGCGATTGTGCGTTCTACGGTCCGGCCTTGCCGGAGCCGTATGTCCGTTTCGAACTTGAGAAGGCTCTCGCCAAGCACAAGCTTCTCCCGGATGCCGATGGTCTCGCCGGGCAGGCACTTCACGATGACTGGGACATCTTCCGCCGCAAGCTGCGCGACGTCAGTCCCAATTCCGGCCCGCTCGCCATCACCAACCGCATTCTTGAACCGCTGGTTGCCCGCCTGGGCTACGCCAAGATCGCGCCTGCCGACACGGTGCTCACTCGCGAAGGCGACGAGGCCGGCGGTGTGCTCATGTCAACCGACATGGGCGCCAAACTTCGTTGTTGGGCTATTGACTACGACGCTGACCTCGATGCCCCCACCCAGCGTGGCTATGCCTACCGGTTCAGCCCCGTCCGCATTGCCCAGCGCGTTTTGCTGGCCACGGGCGAGCGCGTCGGCCTCATCACCAACGGGGTCGAGCTGCGGCTCTTGCTTTGCGATCCGGCACGTCCCGAGTCGCACGTCGAGATCGATCTTAATGTCTGGCGCCTCTCGCGTGACCTGCCCGACGGATACCAGCTTCTGCTTGCCCTCGCAGGTCCTGCCGGCGTCGCCGCGCTGCCGGAGATCATCGAGGACGCCCGGCTCAAGCAGAACAAGGTTACCAAGGAGCTGCGGGTCCAGGCGCGCGAGGCCATCAAAGAGTTCGTGCAGGCCGTCCTCGACCATCCCGATAACGCCGGCGCCCTGGCCGGCCATGCCGACAAGGGCGCCCTGGCCAAGGCGCTTTGGCACGAGGGACTCATCGTCGTCTATCGACTGCTCTTCATCCTCAAATGCGAATCGACCAGTGATCCGTCGCGTGTCTTTCGCTTCGCTTCCACTCCGCTGTGGCGGAACACCTATTCGCCGAGCACCGCCCTGGCACGCACCGTGCGCCTGGTGCTCGACGAGGGCGCCACGTCGGGGCGTTATCTCGAGGACGGCTTGCGTGTGCTCTGCAAGCTTTTTGCTGAAGGACTGGAACATCCGGGGCTGACCGTTCGCCCGCTTGGAGGCGCATTGTTCGGCGCCCAATCGACGCCGCTACTTTCCTCCTTGCGCTGGGGCGAGCTGGCCGTGGCCCACCTGCTGAACCGGCTGCTCTGGTCGGACACCATGCGTGGCCGCGAGCGCGTCCATTACGGTCCGCTGGATGTCGAAGATCTCGGTCGGGTCTATGAGGCCCTGCTCGAACTGGAGCCTGGAATCGCTACCGAGCCGATGTGCCGGCTCAAACGGCAAAAGCTGGAGGTCGTGGTGCCCGCCGCACAAGGAGAGAAGTATCGAGCCACCGCGCCGGCGCCTCTGGCAAAAGACAACGCGGACAACGGCGACGAGGATCAAGCCGACGAAGAAGAAGCCGCAGACGACGACAAGCCGGCGCGTGGTAAGAAGACCAAGGTCGAGTGGATCGAAGCCATTGCGCCGGGGCGGTTCTATCTTCGGGTGGGCCTAGGTCGAAAATCGTCCGGTTCCTACTACACGCCGCACTCGTTTGTCCGCTTTCTCGTGCAGGAGACGCTGGGGCCACAGTGCGACGAGCGTTCGCCGCGCGACAATCCCGATCCCGGCGCCATTCTGAAACTGAAAGTCCTCGACCCCGCCTGCGGCTCCGGCCATTTCCTGGTCGAGGCGTGCCGCTTCCTGGCCGGGCGGGTCTACGAGGCCGCGCGGCTCTGCGATGAGCTGGCCAGCAAGGCCGAGCATGATGCCGAGGCGGAGAATAATACTGCCCGCAAGCAGGGTCTGCTCGACCGGGCGGCCGAGCTGCGCCAGCGTCTGCGAGATCTGCCCGACCAGGAAGATGAGCTGCTCAGCTATCTCCCCAGCCGATCCGCCGGCGCCGACAAGGCCGTGCTTTCCGCTCATGACATCGCCCGCGCCGAGGCCATCTGCCGGCGCCTCGTTGCGGTGCATTGCATCTACGGCGTGGACCTCAATCCGCTGGCCGTCGAGCTGGCCAAGCTGTCTCTGTGGATCGAGTCACATGCCGAGGGTTTGCCGCTGACCTTCCTCGACCATCGCATCGTCGTCGGCAACAGTCTCACGGGGCCGTTCTGGGAAAAGCTCATGTTCGCCCCCGGCTCGCAGCAGCCGGTCAGCAATCTGTTCCGGCAAAACCTCGACCTGAAACTCGCTGCCAGGTTGCGTGAGGCTCTGACGCTGGTCCGGCAGCTCGAAGCCAGCGTCGGTGTGGACGTCGAGGACATCGCCGCCAAGGAGAAGATCAACCGCGAAATCGATGCCCGGCTGCACCCCTTCCGCGTGCTCGCGGCTGCCTGGTCCGGCGGCGTGATGCTGGGGACCGATCAGCCGAAAGGCGCACCGCGCTGCGACGACGCGGTCTACTCCGATCTGCTCGAACACGTCAGCAACACCGGCGAATTGCCGGCAAGCATCGACAGCCCGAATCTCCAGGCGATGATCGACAAGGGCCGGCCGGCGTTGCCGTACGACCTGACGTTTCCGGAGGTGTTTCATCCGACGGGTTTGCCGCACGGACGGCATGGGTTCGACGCGGTGATTGGCAACCCACCCTGGGACCGTCTCGAAGTTGCCGAGGAAGAATATTGGTGCCACTTTGACCTGAATGTGTTGAGCGTTTCTGATAAGGATGCAAGACAACCGATGATCGAAGCAATTGCAGCGGCTAACTCTGCGGCTACACAGGGATGGCGACAGTTGAATAGTGTATTCGAGAATGATTACCGCATTCACGCAGCCCTCTTTGGATGGCAACAAGTCGAGGTGATGGGCAAGGCAACAACCGGGCGCCCTGACTTGTACCGATTGTTCTGCGAACGTAGTTTCCAACTCCTCGGCGTCTCAGCAATCACGGGCGTCGTCATACCATCAGCATTCCACGCAAACGAAGGCGCTACCGGCGTCCGCCGACTTTACCTGGAGAAGACGGCCCTCCGCTGCTGTTTCTCCTTCGAGAACCGCAACAAGCTGTTCGAAATTGACTCCCGCTTCAAGTTCGCTGTCATCGTGGCTCAGAAAGGTAAGGCCACCGAGCAATTCGCCTGCGCGTTCTATCTTCGGGACGACCAGTGGCTCTTTGGAGACCGCCAGGTTAATCCACCGCTCACGTACACAACGGCTTTTGTTATGTCGACAGGTGGTCAATATGCAACGCTGGCCGAATGCCGCACGCAAACTGACGCAGATCTTCTTGAACGAGGCTATTCACCGGGAACAAGTGATCTAGGCGAATTCATGGACTCAAGATCCATTGAACTTGCGTTTGGCGTCGAGTTGCATCGTAACCGCGACTTTAATAACAATGTGGCGCAACCGGCCTATGGTGACGAGTTGGACACGATATGTCGGCCGACTCCTGCGACTCGCGTTCCGATATTCGAGGGGAAGAGCTTTGGGCAATTCAGCGACCGCGGGGAGCATCGGGTGCGTGTCGATGCCACATTTGAGGTTGTGCTACTTAAGGGCAAATGGAATCCGGGCGTCGCTTACTACCGGCTGGCGTACCGTGCCGTCGCATCCAGTACGAATGAGAGGTCCTTGATTTGTACACTGCTTCCTCCGGGCGTGATTTGCAACCACTCCATTGCAATAGAATCAGTACCCCAAAGTCGCCCAACTGCGCTGGCCGCAAGAACCGTCTCGCTGCTCAACACGTTTTTTCTCGACTGGCAAATCAGGCAAAGAACGGGCGCCAACATCAGCGCCTTTATTTTCCGCTCGGTGCGAAACATCGATCCGCCAGAGTTGCGTCAGCTCTTGGCGCACGCATGCATCCGCCTCACCTGCAACCACGCCGGCTACGAACCGCTCTGGCGTGAACAGTTGGGCAATTCCTGGCGCGAGCCAGGTAAAGCGCCGTTCACTTGGCCGGTGCTGGCCAGCGACGACGAGCGTTGGGCGGTGCGGGCGGCCATCGACGCAGTGGTGGCCGACGCCTACGGCCTGTCGCGTGAGCAGTACGCACATGTCCTCTCGACCTTTAGCCACGCCAGTTACAAGAAGGCGCCGGTGTTGTGCCTCGCGGCGTTCGACGAACTCAAGGCGATCGGCCTGGACGCCTTCTGCAAGACGCATGACCCGTATCACGACATCCCGCTGGTCGAGACGCTGCCCAAGCCGGTGATCGACCTGCCGATCCCCGCCGAGGGTGACGGAGCAGCACCGGGTCGCAGGCGAAAGGGCGGCCGTGCATCGCCCGATCAGCCGACGCTCTGGGACGGAAAGACGGAAGAACCAGCCAAGCCTGCCGGTCCCGATCCGGGCAAAGTGCTGGCCGCCAAGACACTTTTGGAGATGCAGAAGGAGTTGACCAGCGCGGAATTGCAAAAAAAATTCGGCTATGAGCGAGCAGTGGCGACGGCAGTTCTTAAGCAGTTGGTGGAACAGGGTTTAGCGACCGTCGAAGGCAATGCTAGGGGCAAGAAATACCGGTGGCGGAATCGCTAAAGATGCTCGCGCTATTGTCCGAAAAGGTATCATATGATACCATGACATTGACTTTATGATTACCAAGGGTATCATTTAGGTGTCTCGATGGCGTCCAATGCGGATTCGCAGACGAGTGCGTTGATCCGGCAATTGGCCGCGGATGAGGGGTTTGCGTTCATTTCCAACCAAGCGCAGTCGGACCTGATGGCTCACAGGTTGAGACAGGGAGACGTGGCGGACGCCATCGTGGACTTGATCGACGCAGGCGAACGGGTCAAAGAAACAGTCCTTCATTCCTTCTCTGGCCGCCAAGGTGACCCAGGCTACGAGATGAAACCCAAGATCAATGGCGCCGTCTGGTACCTCAAGGTGGCCATTGACGACCGTGGCGGGCGGAACCAGGGATTGGCTCTGCTCTCAGCGCACCCGGACCACTGAGCATGGAAGGCGAAACGATGAAGAAATGCCAAAACTGCGGTAGCACGATGGAAGAGCGGCGCGGCTCTTACCGCTTCGTGCCGCCGTCGAATGTCCCCGGCGGCACGATGGTCGTCGCCGACGCGACGTGGCTTGAGTGCGAGAACTGCGGCCAGCAGATGATCCCCGCGGCGCTGAACCGGAAGCTCGAAGAGCTTTCGATGACCCGGCAGGGTCTGCTCTTGCCCGCACAGATCAAGGCGATCCGGGAAAAACTGGGCCTTTCACAGACGGCGATAGCCGAACGACTGGGCGTGGGCGAGAAGACGTACACCCGATGGGAGTCGGGCCGGTCGATGCAGAACAAGTCGAGCGACAACCTGATCCGCCTGATGGACCGCTCACCGGAACAGTTTGCAGTGATCGAGGCCCAGCGCAATCCAGAGCGAACGTTGAAGATCGCTGATTACTTTGGCCAGCTGGGGCGCCAGCAGGGCGAAAGCCAATTGGCAATGGCGGCCCACAATGCGGACCTGGACGTGGAAACGGCCAAGCGCGTACGCGAAGCATTGCGCCAGGCGGTCAAGAAGCAGAAAGCGAAGTAGGCGATACCATGGAGCTACACGCAGACTATTTGGAACTGGAGATGCCGGAACTCGCGAATCACCTGCTTCGCGAAGCCGGGCAGGTGGGTGATGAACCCACAAACCCGACGGCGCTGCTGGAGTATTTGAAGCTGCAATTCGTGATGGTGGACCTGGCGGCGCTGTTGCCGGGACAGAAGAAACAGCCGCGCGGAGTTCTGTCGTATTCCGACCGTATCGTGGGAGTCGATGTGTCGCTTGGCGGAAGTGCGCATCGGGCACGTTTCACGACGATGCACGAAATCGGGCACTATGTCTTACCGAACCACCAGAACGACTTGTACGTGTGCGACGAACAGGACCTTTCGATCGAGGCTATGATCGAGGTGGAGCGGGAAGCAAACGAATTTGCCGCAGAGTTGCTTTTCAAAGGCGACCAATTCACGCGGCAGGCCAACGATTGCGACATAACACCGGAGAGCATCAAGACGCTGGCGCTGCAGTACGACGCGTCTTTCGAGGCCACTGCCAGGCGCTTTGTCGAACGCAGCGCCCGAGAGTGCAGCCTGGCGGTCTTCGGTCCGGCGCCTGGCCGCGATGTGATCGACACGTCGCGCCGAGGCCGTTGGCAACATCGCTACACGGTTTCATCAGCAGAGTTTCGCACACGGTACTTCCGCCGCCTCTTGGGTGAAGTGCCGACGGAAGTGATCAAGAAACTCGTCGTGCCGGGTCGCGATTTCGCGGACAGCATCGACGAAGAGATCGCAGTTTCGGCAGCCACTGGAGACGAGCATCGTTTGCACGTTTCATTCTTTACCAACCACCACTGCGTGTTCGCGTTGATGCAGCCGGCAAATGCGAGGGGAAGGTAATGGTATTCAATCCGATCGCGGTTCTCGACCAGGTCACTGAGGAATACCGCGATTACATCCAGACCGAGTTCCGGGCGAAAGACCCCGCATTGCGACTGCGGTTGGAGGAGGCGCTGGACCGCAGGCATTTCCTCGCTCGCGAGCCATTCTTTCAGGCGCATCGACCGTTCCGATCTGGCAAGAAGTGGCGTGACCTTCCGCTGGATGTGAAGTTCGCCGAGGTGATGGAGACGCGGGCCAAGGGCTTCGGCTCTAAAGACTGGAAATTCGCTTACACACATCAGTCAGGCGCCATCGACGAACTGCTCTCACCGCAGGCAAGGCCAGTCGTGGTCACCACAGGTACGGGCTCGGGCAAGACCGAATCGTTTCTTCTTCCTGTACTCCATAACGCCTTGGTCGACGCTCGCAACTTCGATGGTAAGCCCGGATTGACAGCGATCCTAATCTATCCGATGAACGCGCTCGCAAACGACCAACGGGAGCGAATTGAGAGCTACCTCAAGGAAGCAGGACTGGCCAGTGCCATCCGCGTGGAACAGTATGATCGTTCGGCCACATCCAGCGATCGCGAGCGGATGCGAGAGAAGCCGCCGCAAATCTTGCTCACCAATTACATGATGTTGGAGTACCTGCTGGTCCGGCCGGCCGATCGGGATGCCATCTTCGCCAATCACCGTTGCCGGTTTCTCGTGCTCGACGAGGTCCACACATATCGTGGCAGCTTGGGAGCCAACATTGCATTGTTGGTTCGGCGTCTCAAGTCCCATTTGCAGGCGGCACGGCAAGATTGGCAGACGGCGCCTAAGCCGGATTTGCAGTGCCAGCGCTTCCCCTCATTGGTGCCCGTGGGCACATCGGCGACGATCAAGAGCGTCAAGGAAGGCGGCGATCCCGCCGCGGCACGGGCCGAGCGCGACCAAGCCGTGCGGGAATTCTTCTCGAAAGTGGCTGGCGTGACTGACCCGGCCACGATTCGGGTTTTTGGTGAGGAGTTGCAGGACCAGGTGATTCCCAAGGACGCCTCCTATCCACCGGCTTCGGTGACAGGCCTTAAGGTTGACGTGTCTGATACCGAGTCAGTGCGATTGGCCGCTTGTAAACTTGCAGGAATCGCCGAAGACTCTTCGGTTGGCGAAGCCTCTCGACGCTGCCGACTGTTGTGGGATCTCAATCGCTGGTTGGTGCGTGCTCCGCTTAGCTTGGAACAATTAGCTGAGCGCGTCTTAGCCGAGGTTTCCGAACGCAAAGGTGCTGTGATCGATGAAGTGATTGACGAAATCCATGCGGCGCTTCTCGTCGGTACCGCGCTGCCCGATAGGGCGCCGAATGTTTTGCGGTTGCGAGTGCATCGGTTCTTCCGTGGCGGTTGGCGGTTTCATCGCTGTTTGAACCCGAAGTGCGGCCATTTGCAACCGATGGGTGAGGAGCAGTGCGGCGCATGTGGAGGCAAGACGGCGCCATTGTTGCTGTGTCGCAGTTGCGGGGCGGACTATATCTCGCTGGAAGGGACGCCCGACAAGGAGCTGAAACCCGCGCAAATCGGCCAGGGGATCGACCAGCCGGGTTGGCTCGTGTACGAGCCCGCACGCTTCAGCGGCGCCGTCAATACTGATGAGGACGACGACGAGGAAGAAAACGGCAACGACTCTCCGCCGCCTGCTTCCGGCGGCGGCAAGGGCAAAGCCAAGGGCAAGGCTCCGGCAACCCATTCGCGGGGAACACTTGAGGGAAAGCTGAATTACGGCACGTTGGAGTTTTCCATCGACGCGGCGGCAATCGGCACACCGGTCGTCCTCTCGGAACTGCCGAAGGGCGGCAAGCGTTGCCTCTGTTGCGGTGGGTCAGCTGGAAGTCATTCCGTGATTACCCGCGTCGAAATGGGGACATCGGCAGCGGTGAAAGTACTCGCCGAGGGGGTGGTTGAGTCACTGCACGAGGCGAATGTGGGCCGCGAGGACTACGATGGTAAAGACCGGTTGCTGATTTTCGCGGATAGTCGGCAGGACGCGGCTCACCAAGCGAGGTTCATCCAGTTCACCGGCCGGTACGACCGCATGCGGCAGCGGGTTTACTCGCTGTTGCAACAACACGGTGCGATGAACGTGCAGCGCCTTGTCGAACTGCTGGGCGTGGAAGCGTCCAACCGTGGCCATGGCGACAACCCCCATATTCCGCCGGACCAGAACGCCGGACTTTGGGGCGATACGCTAAATCGTGTGCGCGCGTGGGAAGAAGCCCCAGTGATTGATCAGTTGGCCGCGAACGCCAACTACCGTGGTACGCTCATCAACCTTGGCTTGGTTGAGGTCCGGTATGCGGAACTTGGCTCCTATGTGAAACAGAACGGCGTGGCGCTGTGCCAACAGCTTGGAATTTCGGCCGAGCAGTTGGAACACGTCTGCCGATGCGTTCTCGATGAGATGCGAACGCATTCCGCCTTTAGCCGACCGATGCTTCGCTATCACCCCTCTTACGTCGGTTGTCCTGAAGCGATCAGAGCAGGTGAGTGGGAGCGGAGCGTGAAGTCTCCCGCCGGGTATGCCTGTGACAGCCAGGGCAAGCCCGCACGTTGGGTTGATCCTCAAAGCGTGCCGCAAGGAGTGCGAGGTCGCACCATCGCCCGGCGCGACGGCGGCAAAGGGCGCCCCCCTGCGATTCAGCGCATCGTCGAGACTCTCGTCAAGCGATATGGCGGCTCAACACAAGGGCCCGATGACGCATTGGCAGTGGTTCAACTTTTGCACGGGCGTTACATCATCACCGTTGAGCTGTTCGGATGGCGGCAATCCACTCGACTCCTTCAGGTCAACGCGGAAGCCACTGAGTTGCTTGTGACAACGGATCAATCGCGCGCCCGCTGTTGCGTCTGCCTTCGACCGTTGGCCAGCGCGGCACTTGGGGCGCCGTGTCCAAGGTGCCATGGCGCCGCAGTCGCATGGCCCGCAGCCGACTTTGTTGCAAGCCGGGCCGTACGTCGGGTGCAGCAGGGCGGCGTTGTTCCACTTTCGGCCGGAGAGCATACGGCTCAGGTGCCTGCCGAGGTGCGCAAAGATTTGGAGGAAAAGTTTAAAGGTGCGGCGTCGGCAAGCCTCAATGTGCTGGCCTGTTCGCCGACGCTCGAGATGGGCATCGACGTAGGCGGCCTGGAAGCCGTCGCCATGCGGAATATCCCGCCGCGTCCCGACAACTATGCCCAGCGGGGCGGGCGGGCCGGCCGACGCGCACGCGTGGGGCTGGTGGTCAGCTACGCCAATCGGCGGCCGCACGATCAGTACTTCTATGACCACCCCGAAGAGATGATCGCCGGCGAAGTCCCGACGCCAACCTTCTCTTTGACCAATCGCGACGTGTTGCTGCGCCATGCTGCGGCAATTACCGTTGGCGCCGCCGATCCCGGCTTGGCAGGTCAGATGGGGACATACGTTTCCGTCGATGGCCAGGTGCAGCAGACTGCAGTGGATGGCTTGAAGGGCGCGGTCGCCGCCAAGGTGGGACACGCGACCAAGCTGTCGCTTCAGGCCTTTGGCCCGCAACTCGTTGCCGCCGGCATCACCGAGTCCGACCTCAAAGGACACCTCTGCTCACTCGGGGATCGTATCCAAGATGTAATGGACCGCACGTCGAAGCAGGTGCAGGAACTGCGCCAATCGATCACGACGTTTGCCGAGAAGCTCAATCAACAGCAGGCGGCATTTCGGGCGAGTAATCTCATCAAGCGTCTATTGGGTATCAGGGATGAACATCAGATTGGCAATCGCGACGCCGACGACCGCTCCGCTGGGTATCCGCTGAGAAGGTTTGCCGAGTTCGGCATCCTGCCCGGCTATGAATTTCCCACCGAGCCCGCAGCCCTCCGGCTCCTCAGCGACGAGTACGAGGATGATCCGATCACGACGGATCGGCGATTCGGTATCGGTCAGTTTCAACCGGAGGCGCCGGTTTTTGCCCGCACGAAACGATGGCGGGTATCTGGGATCGACACTTCATCGCCTTGGAATCCCCGCGTGGAAGGGCCGAGTTGGCAATACATGGTCTGCCCAGATTGCAGCCTCCGCTATCGTGTGCCAGACCATCAGGCCTGCCCTCGCTGCGGCAATCACGACACAGGAAAGGATTTTCCGGCCGTCGAATACGGCGGTTTCGTTGCCACTCGGAATGAAGCGCCGGTGATGTCGGAGGAAGACCGTTTCGCAGCACGAGACTTGGTACGGCTCTATCCGCAGTGGGACGGCGCAGTTGTGAAGCGGTGGACGGTGGGCGAAGGCTGGACCATGCAACTCCGCCGCGGCGAAACCGTCGACTGGCTGAACGAGGGGCCGAGGCCAAACGAGAAAGAAGCGAAGGCTGGTGATTGTCTGCATGATGAGGGGCTGGGATACTCCCCCTGCAGCGCGTGCGGGCGACTGCTGAAATTTTCGCCGACCGCGAAGGGAATAAAAACCGATCCTTACGGCCATTCGCAGTCGTGCACACGCAAGGGGCAGCCACCTTCTCG
>JAHBXU010000060.1 GCA_019636315.1 Planctomycetaceae bacterium
GGCGAACATCTCTCGGGGAAGGGCGGCACGAGCACCGAGTTCGCGGACTATCGCGATTACGTCGTCGGCGACGACGTGCGGTACGTCGACTGGAACATTTTCGCCCGCACGAATCATCCCTATCTCAAGCTCTACAAGCACGAGGAAGAGATGCACGTCGTCCTGCTTGTCGACGCATCCCGGTCGATGCAGTTCGAGGGAAAGTTCGACCTGGCGCGGCAACTGGCGGCGGCTTTCGGCGTGATGGGGCTGTTTAATGTCGAGCGAGTCAGCGCGTACTCGTGCCGCGAGCGATCGGTCGAACCGGTCGTCTTTCCACCATGCACGGGGCGAGGCAGCCTCAGGCGACTGCTCAGTTTTCTTGAAGATCTGCCAGGCGGCGGCGAATTCCCAATCGAGGCGGCCATCGAAGAAGCGCTCAAGCGACATCGCGGCAAGGGCGTGTGCATCGTCCTGTCCGATTTTCTCACGCTGGGTGACATGACGCGGTCATTCAATCTCCTGCACAGCGCCGGACTGGAGATTTTTGGAGTGCAGATTCTCGGACCGACTGAACTCGATCCGGAGCTGGCCGGCGATTTGCGGTTTGTCGATTCGGAAACGCAGCAGACACTCGATGTATCCTCCGTGGGAGAACTGCTGGGCTTGTACCACGAGCACCGAGAGGCCCTTGCCAATCACCTCGCCGCCCTGTGCCGCAAACGACAAGGACGCTTCCTGACCGTCAGCTCCAGCGACGACGCCAAGAGCGTCCTGTTCGATCAACTCCTGAGAAGGGGCTGGGTGCGGTAAGACTGGATCTGCTTTTCCCTTCATCTCACATAGCGTCCAATGTCCTGGTTTCCTGGTATCACGGCTCCGCTGGCGGCATGGCTGTTTGCTTTGCTGGTGCCGCTGGTGGTGTTCTATTTTCTCAAGTTGCAGCGGCCGCGGCTGGAGATTCCATCGCTGGCCCTGTGGCGGAGTGTGATTGAAGATCAGCGGGTCAACTCGCCGTTTCAGAAGTTCAAGCGGAACCTGCTGTTGTTGCTCCAGGCCGCGGTCCTGTGCCTGCTGGCGCTGGCCGCCATGCAGCCGTTTATTCGCGGTGGTGCGGAGCGGGCCACGTACCTGCCGATCCTGATCGACTGCTCGGCCAGCATGGCTGCTACCGACGCGGATGGTCGGACGCGGCTCGACCTCGCCAAGTCCGAGGTCCGAACCATCATCGACAACCTGCTTCCCGATCAGCGGGTGACGCTGGTGGCTGTGAGCGACTCGGCGCAGCGACTGACCGAGTTCACGAATAATCGCCGCGTGCTGCTCGATGCACTCACTTCGGTCACAGTCGATGATGTTCCCAGTCGCCCGGAGGAGGGTTTGCAACTCGCCCAGGCGCTCGCGCGAACGTTCGACATCGGCAGCGTGCGCTTCTATTCCGACGGCAACTTGCCGGTGCGGCCCGATCCAAATGGAAAACCCATGGCCGTGGTCGACTTCGATCTCCCGTTCGAACTGCAGTTCCATAAGCTGCCGGCGGCAGCGGCCAACATCGGTATCACCGCTTTCAATGCCCGCAAGGCGGGGCCGGATCGCTGGGATGTATTTGTGCGCATTGAAGGTTCGGGAGTGGCTCAAACTGCGGCAAATGTCGAGTTGCTCGCCAACGACGTCCCCGTCGGGCGGGCCGAATCCGTCGTTCTGGAGGCAGGCCAATCACAGCGGCTCGTGTTTCGCTATGACGGAGCCGATGCCGCGTCATTGGAAGTGCGATTGCGGCCAGACGGTGCCGACTCGCTCGCCACGGACAACGTTGCGTTCCTGGAGTTGCCGGTCAGTCGCCCGCTGAGTGTGTACTGCCCGGCGGACCTCGTGTCCTTCCGGCACTCGCTGGAGGTCCTGGGAGATATCGAACTGTTGCCGCAGGGCGAAGTGGAACCGCAACGCGCAACCTACGACCTGGTGATCACGGACAATGCTCAGGACATGCATCTGGACGCACCCACAGTCTTGACGGTTGGTGTGATCCCCGAGGAACTGCAGAGACTGGTCCGAATTGAAACGGGTCTCGCAGAGATTGTTGACTGGAAACGAGACAGCGGATTGCTTCAGCACGTCCTTTTCAGCGATGTGGACATCACCGACCTGCCAACGTCCGAGCCGAACGTTGGGGACGGCGACTTCGAATCGCTCGGTTATGAGATTCTGGCCCATGGCAGCGCAGGGCCGCTGGTTCTCCAGCGGCGCAACGGGCCTCGTTTGTCGTTCCATGTGCTGTTCCATACAGACAAGTCGACGTTGCCGTATCGCGTGGGATTTCCGGTGTTGATCTCGAATGTGGTCGCATTGGCTCGGGAACAGGCGAACTTGTCGGATGTGCGCGGGACGACGACGGGCATCCTGCCGCCGCTCGCAGTGAAGGCCGAGCAACCCTATCGCGTCACCGGCCCGGGCGGGTTCTCGGTCTCGCCGACCAGTGACGCCGATGGCCTGCTCAAGGGAATTGCCGCACGAACGGTGGGATCTTACATGGTGGCTGACGGGAATGACGTGGTCGAGCGCGTGGGCGCCAGTTTGCTCGACGCGACCGAAACTTCGCTGCTCGGTGTCGATGAGATCCATTTTCGTGAATTGTCCGTTGCGGCGAACACCACGCCGGCGACGATGGATCGGCCGCTCTGGCCGTGGTTGGCCTTGAGTGCGTTCGCCGTTCTGCTGGGTGAGTGGTGGCTGTTTCTGAGACGTCCCGGAGGAGTGCCGGTGTGAACGGCGGAGGTGCGGTGTGACACGGGGGGAAGGCCAGGTTGGCGACGCATGAGCCTTGTCACTTCGCTTCCAATCTGGTTCGCGGGAGCGAGGGGGGATATGGAGACTGGAATCGAGGGTCGTACGACATGATCCGTCCCCGTTTATCACGCTGCCGCGCTGCCGCGTCGTTGCTTTTCCACGTGCTCTGGATCACGCGACCACTGTTCGTCACATGTCTTCTACTTTCCGTCGCGGCGGCGAACGCGGCCGTTCCGCTGAGCGTCGAGGCGGACGTGTCGGTGGTGGGGCGCACGGAAGGTCCGATCCCGCTCACGCTGCGGCTCAAATGGGGCGGACCGGGGGTCTTCGATGGATGGATCGCGATGTCGCTGGTCGATGCGTATGAGGGGACGCTGGCGCGCTTTGAGACCGACGAGTTGTACCTCTCCGAAGGAACCCAAGAGTATCAGTTCCTGCTCCCGGCATTTCCCGCGAGCGGTGCGATCGGCGAACTGGAACTGCGCATTGCCTGCGTCACCGGCCGCGAACGGCATGCCTTGCCGGCGGTGCAGCTTCGCGTCCCGACGATCGATCAGCGGCGGCTCTTGATACTGACGGCCGGCGACGGGAGCACACAGTCGCCCGCAGTGAATCGTTTCGTCACGTCCCTCAAACTGGAGCCGTTCAATCCCTTGCCCGACAAGGGGCAGCTTTCCACGGCGAATCAGAGCCTCACATCCGATCGATTTCCCGAAGATCCGCTCTCGCTCTGTGCGTACGACTTGATTGTCCTGCCGCCGGGAGAACTTGAGCGATTGAACCCACGGCAACGGGGGGCGGTACTCGCGTGGATTCGAGCGGGGGGCAGCCTTGTTGTGTTTCCCGACGGTAAGCCGGTCCGTCCGGTGCTGGAGTTTCTCGAACGTCTTGCTGCCGAGGGAAACAGGTCGGACGTGACGTTCGTCGTCAATGGCCAGGGAGCGTTGCTGATGCCCGAGAACGACGGGCCGATTCTGCTCCGCATCGGCCTGGGACGCGTCGTCGTTGCGACCGAGGGCGCGCTGCAGCTCTCGCTGCGGAATGACCCCGCCTGGCGGGAAGCGATCGCCTTCCTGTGGAAGTTGCAGCACGCGCATTTGTCGAGTGTGGTGGAAAGTGGTGTGTGGAACTTGGATGTTGCTCGTGAGGCGGCCAATCGGCACGGAATCTCCCGCGGTTGGAACATGGGACAGATTGCCGACGAGGACGCGCAGACGGCGATGGCGTCGCGCATCGCGCCCATCAGTCTGTCCGGGGGATCGGGCATGCTCAGCCATATGCTGCCGTCCGGAATGACGCTCGTGCCGTTCGGACTGATGGTGCTGCTGTTGCTGCTCTACGTCGCGGCCATTGGTCCCTTCGATTACTGGTTCCTCGGCCTGTTGCGGCAACGAAAACTGACGTGGTTCCTCTTTCCAGCCACCACCATCGGGTTCACCGCGTTCGCCGTCTGGATCTCCAACACGTTTATGGCAACAGTCGATCATCGGAGCTGCGTTGTCATTCGTGATGTCGGCGACGACGGCGCGGTGCTTCGCGAAAGCCAGTTCGAGCTGCTGTTTCCCAGCCGCACGGCGACGATCTCAACCGAACTGCGGCGGGCGCTCTATACCCCGGTGAGTCACGACGAGTTCATCGCGGCGGACTGGCAATACAACCCCTACTCGAACTATCGACAGGCGCCGCGCGGTCAATCCGCACCGCCGCTGATCGCCGGTCGACCACCGCAGCGATTGCAGGTTTCTCAACAGATTGCCCAGTGGACGCCGCAACTGAATCGGACGCTGACGATCCCGCGATTCGACCGCGACGATGACGACGAGCAGGCGACGCAACCGACTTTTGACTGGAACTTATCCGCAGACTGGCGAAGTATTGCGACCACCGAAGACGCCGCGCGGCAGATCCGGCACGCGTTTGGCGATGGAGCGCAAGGCTATCTGTACCACGGGCAGGAGCGACGAGCGATCTGTGGTCCCGAGCAACTCTTTACGGAAGTCGATTCCATCGGACGACAGACGCTCAACCAGGACGGTGAATGGGTCTGGACACCGTTCGATTTCCTCCAGGATCTGTGCGTCCGGCGGCAGCCGGGCTGGTTTGGCATCGTCTCGCAGACGTCGCCGGGTTGCGGCCGGACGAGTGAAGACCTGGCATTGCTTGATCCGACGGACCTCCGCACATGGCTGCTGGTGATTGGAGTCAGGAACGGGAACGACACCATTCTGTATCGCAAGCTGTATCGAAAGGAGCAGCCCCAATGAGCATGGTGACGGTGAACAACCTGCACGTCCGCTATGGAGCGGTGCACGCCGTGCGGGGAATCTCGTTCGAGATCCCCAAGGGGGAGGTGTTCGGGTTCATCGGGCCGAACGGCGCCGGCAAGTCGTCGACCATCCGCGTGCTGGCGACGCTGCAGCGGGAGTTCCAGGGGACTGTACAGATCAGCGGCATTGATGTCTTTCGGCATCCGGATGTGGTCCGCGAGAAGATCGGTTACATGCCCGATTTTTTCGGCGTGTATGAAGACCTGACGTCGCGCGAGTATCTGCATTTCTTCGCCGCGGCTTATCGGCTGCCGCGCGACGTTCGCCAGCGGACGGTCGCCGACGTGCTGGAGCTCACGGACCTCACGCACAAGATCGACGCACCAGTCGATTCGCTTTCGCGCGGGATGAAGCAGCGGCTCGCGCTGGCCCGCGTGCTGCTTCACGATCCCGATGTGCTGCTGCTCGACGAACCAGCGTCCGGTCTCGACCCGCGTGCCCGCATTGAGGTTCGCGAGTTGCTCAAAGCCATGCAGGAGATGGGCAAGACGATCCTCATCTCCAGTCACATTCTTCACGAACTCGCGCAGTTGTGCACCCGCATCGGCATCATCGAGCAGGGGCAGCTTGTCGCGGAAGGCTCCTTGAGCGACATCTTTCGCCAACTCTCTCTGCAGCGGGTGGTGCATGTGCAGCTCGTCGGCCCGCTCAACGGCATCGTCGAGCAGATTCGCGGGATCCCCGGCGTCGAGTCGCTCGATGAACACACTGATCGGCTGGCCATTCGCCTGCAGGAACACGAAACGGCCGTGGAAGACCTGCACGCCGCGCTCGTCTCCCTCGGCGCCCGCATCCGCATGTTCCAACCCGAAGCGATGGACATGGAGACTGCGTTCATGAAGCTCACGGAGGGGAAGACGGCGTGACTCAGGGAATAGCGAATAGGGAATAGAGAGTGAGTCGTGTGATTGCGGTAGAGAGTGGCGTTAACGACTCGTTACGGGTGACGAGCAACTATGAGCGAACTTCTGCAGAAGCGCAGTCCCATAGCCCGATGTGTATTAGCAATCCCCTGGCCTCTTCTGGGGTTGATTGCAGGATTTACGTATGGCTCGTGGGCGGGGCGCGGTGACTTTCAAGATATGGTCGCAGTTGGATTTGCGGCAGTAGGATGTGGCATCGGGATTGTTGTCCGAATTGTCGTCCGGCTTCTGTACTCATCCTCATGAATGAGATGTCTTCTGATGTCTGCGGACCCACGAGCCAAACTAACACGTTTGCATGTGAATCATGCACATACTCCTTGACGGCAATTTCGCAGTTGATGTTTCTCAGCCAGAGACTCGATGCCCCGGTTGTTGGCAGGACCACCGATCAAGAACACAGCACGATCTTACATATGGGAATGAGGGTTTACGTCAGACTCGCTGAACGCCCAGAATCGTTCGCAAAGCACAACCGGGAGAGGCATCGTGAACAGTTACCGGGAATTGAAGGTGTGGCAGAGGGCGATCGACTTGGTCGTAGCCTGCTATGAGCTTACCAGGAAATTCCCCGACGACGAGCGATATGGCTTGACTTCACAGTTGCGGCGAGCTGCCGTATCGGTGGCCGCGAATATTGCCGAGGGGCATGGACGCGGAACAAAGAAAGCGTTTCTCAACTTCCAGTGGATCGCGAATGGCTCTCTGACGGAACTGGAGACCCATTTCATCATCGCCGGAAAGCTCGGATATGTTTCGCGCGAAGCAGGACGCCCGGTTTACGACCAGATGCAAGAGATCGGCCGTATGCTGAGCAGCCTTCGCCGCTCTCTGAAGCGAGCGGCATATCGATCATTCTGACAACGACCCTTTCACATAATCAATCCGCTATTCCCGCTATTCCCTGTTCCCTAATCCCTGACGACGCATGTCCTCCCCTCTTCTCTCACGCATCGGGCTGCCGCTGCTTGCCAAGGAGCTGCTTGAGCAGTCGGCGCGGAAGCGGACATATGTGTTGCGGACGCTGTATGCCTGCCTGTTGTTCTTCGGCGGGCTGATGATGTTCTATGGCATCATCTATGACGGCGCCCGCAATCCGTTGTCGGTGCTGGGCCGCGGGAAGAACGTGTTCGAGGCACTGGTGGGGCTGCAACTGGCGGGCATCTATCTGTTCATGCCGGCGATCACCTGTACGGTGATTACGGCGGAGAAGGAACGGAAGACTCTCGGATTGTTGCTTTTGACCAAACTCGGCCCGTGGACGATCGTGTTGGAGAAATACCTGGGACGCTGCATCACGATGCTGACGTTCCTCATCCTGTCGCTGCCGCTGATGGCGTTCGCCTATTCGCTCGGAGGCGTGAACGCGCGGGACCTTGTCGTTGCCTCGTGGATGCTGCTCATCACCACGTTGCAGGTCGGGGCGTTTGCAGTGATGTGCTCATGTCTGTTCCGATCCACGGTGGGCGCCTTTGTCGGGACCTACCTGCTGGGTTTTGCATTCTATTTCGGTCCCCTGTTCCTATGGGCGACCTTGAGTTCCGACAACAACTGGTTGGAGCGTGTGCGGGATGCCGTGAACGTTGTTCTGGAGCCATTTGTTGCTGGCGTGGTGATCAGCCATCATGAACAGGTGCTGCTGCTCTGGGTGCCGGCGGTCCTGCTGTTCGAGAACTGGAATGTGTCCCTGTCGTTGGCGTTCGTCCGAAGCCTGCCGACTCTTGTATCGATCGCTGCGCTCCTGTGCCTGGCCCGTGTGTTTCTGGTCAAGCGGGCGTTTGTGCCGGCGAAGAATCCTCTGTTGAACCTGTTTCGCAAGCTGGACGGACTCTTCGCACGCCTCAATCAGAACCGCGTCACCAAGGGGATCGTCCTCATTCAAGAATCAACGACGCTCCCTGCAGACGAACCGATCGCCTGGCGGGAGACGAAGAAGAAATCGCTGGGGACGATCCGCTATCTCATCCGTGTCTTCCTGTTATTGGAAGTCCCCGTGCTGGCGTTCTGTCTGCTCATCGTCATCGTCAACCAGTCGTGGTCGGGGATGCCGGACGAACTGTCGCTGATGTACTTTCTCGTCTGGGGGCTCGCCGCGCTGCTGGTCGTCGTCAAGGCGACGAGTCTGATCGCAGGAGAACGGACGCACGAAACGCTGGATGTGCTGTTGACGACGCCCCTGACGACGCGGGAGATCGTCGCCCAGAAGCTCCGTGGTCTATGGCGGTTGATGTTCGTCGTCGCGGTCCCGCTGCTCACGATCATCGCTTTCGAGACCTGGTGGCGGAGCACCGTGACGCTCCAGTTCGGGACAGGCCGCAGTGCTGGATTATATTGCGTGGCGTCACTTTTGGCGGTCGGCGTCTACCTGCCGCTTTTGGCGTGGCTGTCGCTGTCCATCGGCATGAGGACGAAGACGCAGGCGCGGGCCCTGTTTGCGTCATTGGCCGCGATCGTCGGCTGGTGTATCGTCCCAATCGTCTTGCTGGTTCCCTTCTTCGCGATGGTGACGACCGGCCCCTCGAATGCTCCCATGTACCTGCTCATTTCCTCACCGGCGACGATCATTCCCTTCACTGAGTTTTCCGCGCTGCACGAGCTGGGAAGTGCTCCGTGGACGCTGGTGATCGTCAACTTCCTGTTCTATTTGTTGATGGCGGTTGTGGTCCGCAGCAAGTGCCTCAGCGACGCCAGCCGGTCGCTGGGCCGGGCGGAGCCGCGTTGAACGCAGCGGGAAGGCATTAGTGAATCGGATTGGAGAGCGACGTCGCAACGGCGGAGGGGACATCTCCGACGACACGATTGCGGCCGGAATGCTTTGCCGCGTACAGACGCTGGTCGGCTACTCGCACGAGATCGTCGGCCTTGTACATGTCCGGCTGCCAT
Organism: Planctomycetaceae bacterium; assembly: GCA_019636315.1. Lineage (GTDB taxonomy): Bacteria > Planctomycetota > Planctomycetia > Planctomycetales > Planctomycetaceae > JAHBXU01. Next base: position 8,900 of record JAHBXU010000060.1, read on the forward strand.
TCGACCACGCCAAAGCTCGCGGTGACTTTCAACGGCTGCCCGTTCGAGAAGAACGGATGAATCTCGATGGATCCACGCAGGAACTCGGCAAGTCCGCACGCGTCCTGCTCGCCCACGCCGGGCAGCGCGGCGATAAACTCCTCACCCCCATAACGGGCCATCACGGCCGAATCAGGCAGGGCGGCCTTCCAGAGTCGTGCGAACTCCCGCAACACGTCGTCGCCGGCCTGATGTCCGTGTTCATCGTTGAACTGCTTAAATCCATCGACGTCGCACATCACGACTGACAGCGACGTCCGTGCGGCAACGGCGGCGCACACGAGCGTCTGCAGTTCCTGCTGGAAGGTCGAATGGTTCAGCAGGCCAGTGAGGCCGTCACGCCGCGCCATTTCCTCGACACGGCGAAACAACTGCGCATTCTTGAGGCCCAGGCCATAGAGCTTGGATAACGTATTCAGCAGCTGCATGCCCTGCGAGTTGAAATCTCCGGCATTCTCGACGACAAGTACGCCCAGCACGTCTCCCCCTGCCAGCAGCGGAGCCACGGCGTCGGGCAGATCGTTGGCGACGCCCAGCTCGGTCAGGAACTGGGGATCCATCGACGGACACGACCTGTGCCAGATCGCACGCTCGCGAACCACCCAGGCGCCGATTCCGTAGTCGATCGCCGGCGCCGGCTGGCCCACAGCACACTGCCCATGGTCGAGGGGATCGATTAAGCGTCGCCGCGTGACGTCCCACAGGTACACGCGGCAATTGGCGCAGCCCAGAGATGACTTGGCTGTGCTGACGATGGCCGGGACGAGCGTGTCGAGATCCAGATTCATCGACACCATGCGGCCGATGTCTTCGAGCGTTTCCAGCATCGCGGGGAACTGATCTCCGGCGTCATCCGTTTCCATCGACAGCCAATCGGCACTCAGCGGCGACGGAGCGTCCCGCTGTCCGGATGCGAGCCCCACATTCTCCGCTTCGGAGAAAGTCAGGTCCGGATCCGAGCGACGTTGAACAGCCGTGCCCTCTCTCCGCGCATTCAGGTCCTCGCGGAATGGACTGGGCTTGGGGACGTTGGATGCGACCTGCAGTGGAGGATTTGCGGGAGCTCGGCTGGCGGCCGCAACGGCTCCAGTGAGCGTGGCCAGCACGACCATCAACCAAGCGGCAGCCGCCAGATTTCCTTCGCCCATCGCACCACCGAGAGCAGCCTCCATCAGGATTCCCAAAACTCCAATTGCGCAGGCGGCGGCCGTCCATCGCATGCACCCGGTGAATGCCACCAGGGTGACCGGAAGCAGGGCACTGACGAACGTCACCATGCCCGGCGCCGCCTCGTTCCGCCGGATTGCATAGGTGACGGCGCACAACGTGACGGCGGTTGTCAGCACGACAAGACGCCGCGGCCACGGATCGGTCGTCACTTGATGCATGAATGAAGAGTCGCGAGGCAACACGAGCCGACAGAAATCGTCGGCATCTCGCCGGCAAATTGCAATACCATCCCGGCGCGATGAATTCGGAGAGACTCCAGGTCCTCAGGAAGAAATCTCAACGCGTGTACACAATTCCCACTACTGAATACTATTGCTGCGAATCCAGGATTCTGCAGGCCATTTGCTGGATGTTTGGTTCCACCGGTGTCATGCACAAAGGCCGTGGTCGCTCCCTAAGTTGAATAAAACAAGGTAGATCGGCGCGAACAGTGGTCCAAATGCCGCGAATGTACCCAATTGTCAACGAACCCCGTCATTCCGCCTGACCGCCACCGGGCGGGATCGGCCAACTGCGTCCGCCAGTGAAACCGCCATCGACGTAGATGGTTTGGCCTGTGAGGAACGCTGCGGCGGGTGAAGCCAGAAACACGGCCGTGCCGACCAGATCGGCGGGTGTGCCCAGGCGTCCCAGCGGCGTATTGAATCGGCCCCATTCCTGCATCTGAGGGTCGCTCCAGAGTTTGGCGGTGAGATCGGTCAGAATGAAGCCGGGAGCCAGTCCGTTGACCCGCACTCCCCGCGGCCCCCACTCTCGCGCCAGTACTTGCGTCATCCCATGAAGCCCGCATTTGCTCATCGCATACGGTGCGACGTGGGCCAGTGGCGCCTGACTATTCAGCGAGTCGATGTTGATGACACAGCCACGCCCGCGCTCGACGAGATGCCGGCCCACCTGCTGGGACATGAAGAACGCCCCGCGGAGATTGATGTCCAGCACGAAGTCGAACTGCTCTTCCGTGAAGTCCAGGGCCGGCTT
>JAHBXU010000600.1 GCA_019636315.1 Planctomycetaceae bacterium
ATCGGAGAAAACAGAGACATGGTCAACGCGACGCAGAAGTGGATTCTCGAAGGCTTGCAGCCATTCTGGGCCGAATTGCTCGGTATCGATGAAGACGAAGTGAGTGTCTCTCCGGATGACAACTTGATTGACTGGTTGAAGTCGCTGGGGGACGGGATCTATGAGGAACTGGATTTTGCCGACGTCCACGCCCGACTTTGCACCGACTTGGGACTGAAAGCCTCACTCGATGAGTTTGCTCATCTACTCGACCGGGGCGTCACAAATGAGGAGGAGTGGGAGGGACTTATCAAACCAACACTCACTCTTGGCCGGCTTGCCGATTGGATCGTCGAGCATACGCCGATGCCTTCATATACCACTGTCAATATCGCAGGCATCCCATGTCAAGCAGCAGGGACGTTCCTTGCGATCGAACAGGTCGTCCGAGATGCTGTTCCGAATGCAACATCATTCGGGCCAAGCAGCCTCATTGCCTCGTCATTGAGAGGTCGCGACCTTGACCGCGTTTGGTGCCGACTTCGCTTCCATACCGCCGGGGGGCTACTCAAACTCAGCTGGCCGTTCGAACAACTTGGTTGCGGACTGTTCGCCGCTGGTTGTGGAGGAGCAATTCTTTCAATCGCAGCACTGTCGATGGGGCGTCCGGCGGTGACTCTGTTTGGAATGCTCTCTGCCGGAACGCTCTTCGGCGCGGCACGGAAACTCACATGGACAGGGAACCCGCTACCGGGCAACATTGCAACTTTCAAGAACCTTTCGCAGGAAGTCACACGTGCATTACAGAGTCCTTCTTAATCTCAATCGCTGTTCGATTAAGACCTTGAACGGAATCGCAATCGGTCAGAGCGCTGCTGAGACTGTACGATTGATGACCCATTGAGCGACGGCGCTCTCTGGGTGCGTAACCTTCGGCGTGAGGCTCGGCACAGGCGTCCGCATGCGTGCCCAGTTTGCTGCCTGCCACATCGGCCCGCTCCCCAAGGGGAGCGGCTAACTCGCTCCTCACAGCAGATTCAGCTTCTTTGGCCGTGACGCGGGCGGGCGGCAGCAGTTGTCGCACAGGCCCGTGACTTCGAGCCGGTGGGCCTCCATGCGGAACCCGCGCTCCCGTGCGACTTCCTCAAGGATGTCGCGAATCTGCGAGTTATGAAATTCGATGAGCGTGCCGCACTTGCGGCAGATCAGGTGATCGTGCTGCGGATAACCGTAGTCGTGCTCATACACCTCGCGGCCGTCCTGGCGGGCGACGCTGCGGAGCAGGCCCGCTTCAACGAGCTGGCGGAGCGTGCGAAACACCGTCGAGCGGCTGACGCGGCGACTGTCACGCCGCCGCGAAAGCTGCTCCACCAGTTGCTCGGCGTCGAAGTGTTCGTGCGACGCGAACACTTCCTCGACGATGATGTTCCGCTCGCGTGTCATCCGCATGCCGCGCGTGACCAGGAACTCCTGGAATTTTTCAATCGGCGTGGCGGCGACGTTGAGTGCGGTCAGTTCGCTCATGAGGCTGTATTGATCTTCTGGACAGAGAGCCGATCGATGACGGTCGCCGTCGATCGGCAGGCTCCCCGGCGCGATCAACGCAGCTGATTCAGCAGCCGCTCCACGGCGATTTCCAGTTTGTCGGCCGTCTCGTAGGTTCCGGCGGCGATCTGTTTCTGAATCCGGGCGAGGCGCGCCGCACGCATTGAGTCCGTGTCTGAGGCGGACTGATCCCCACCCCCTGCGTTCGGAGTCGCCGTTTCGTCGTGCATGCCGGATTCCCCCGCACCGGCTGCTGTCGGCCGCGGGCCGGAAGGCCGTTCGGTCTGGCAGTCCGAGGGACTGCCTCCGATCGCACCGGGACCGGTCACTTCCATGTCGGCCTCCCCAACCACCGTCGGCTGTACAGCCGCTCGCTGCTGGTCGTCGTTTGTGGATGCTCCTGCGTGAGGTCGATCATACCTCAGGATCAAGGATCGCTTCAACAGGGGCTGGCCGGACGGGAATGAGGGAGCCAAGGGCGACTCAATCAGGGAATCTGCGTCGTAGAGGGAAAACATGATTTGTGCCTCGCAGGCCGTCTGGCCGGTGGTTTCGCGCAAGCGACACAGGCTGCGGAGGCGTCGTGCCGTAAGTTGAAATGGTCAAGTAAGATCCGGCTCAACATGCGTGTTGAGACTCGGCGACGGCAACCTTCCAAGCAAATGAAGGCCTACTGGCACTGAAGATCGGGAATCGATTCCCGGAGGCTCATGGTCCGTCGAACCGTGCGTGTCCGACGTGATTCACCATAAGCGGCCGTCCGGATAGTTTATCGACCGCTGGATCAGCGTGTCTTGAGATGAGGTTCACACATTTCCTCCCCGGCCGGCCAATTGCCTATCGTCATTACACAATAATGCCTTACGTCAAGGGACGGTCATTCCAGGACCGGCTTTCGATCAAATTGCAGAGAACTTCCACGTCCCGCCGAAGGCGTGTGACCGCGGGAACTCTCACTCTGGCAGGTAGGTTCCTGCATGACACCGTCGATTCTCGATGCGATCGAATCCGGCGCGCGCTGGTCAGATTGTCACCGACGGACGCCGTGACCCGCCTCTAATGAAGATTGACCTTCAAGAACTCCTCGCGCCAATGGTATTGGTCGAGCAGTCCACCCACGTCGCGACCGAGAATTCGATAGGCGGCATAGACGGCCTCGATGGTCGCCAGCCCGCCGAGCGGATCATCAAACAGCTTACTGCTGCGGGGATATGCGGTCTGGCAGGGCGGGAGCGTCCGGACGGGGATGTCCGTGAACAGCGACTCCATACGCGCGGCCAATCGCCAGGTGCCGTCGAGGACGAGAAGTCCGCTTGCGGCATCCGCTGCGGAGAGAATTGGCCCTCCCAGTCCCAGGCGGATGTAGCCCCCCAGCAATTCGGGGCGGACATTTGGAAACCTCCAGAACAGGAAATCGCCGCGGCCCCGTAGCGGTTCGACGGTGCACTTTTTCCGTTTCTCTTTCGGATGAACGACGATGACTGTCGGCGGAGCGGTCACGAACTTTTCGCAATCTCGTCGATCTGCTTCTGCAAGCGTGCGATCTCCGCCTCCAGCCGCGGAATTTCGGCGGGATCGTCCGGCTGCCTTCGAGCCCCGGCCAGCTGTTGCTGAAGCGAGGTCAACTTCTTCCGCGCGGCGTCGATTTGCTTTTTCTGTTTGCGGTCGAGAGCCATAATCAGACGGCGATCATTTGACGGGAGAGGATTCTCCGTCAGTGTAGTCGCTGGATCACGCCTTACGCCACTCGACTGATGAACGAACTCCTGGACATTCTTGCGGCCGCCGTGCGCGACGGATCGCTCCAATCGCTCACGTTCAGCCAGCGGACTGGCGACTCTGACACTCAACGTGCGTCGGTTCGCCGCGTCGAGATCGGCGGGAAACCGCTCTGGCAATGGACGCGGCAGACGACTCGACAACAGTTCCACGAGAATCTGGATTCCCAGGAGCTGATCGAGCGGGCGGCGCTCGTCTGGGGCCGAGACTTCCGTCACGCCCATGTCTTCACGACGCATGCCGACATCGCCGCGCGGCTCGATCGAACGGGCCATTGCCGCCTCTTGAA
>JAHBXU010000601.1 GCA_019636315.1 Planctomycetaceae bacterium
TGCTGATTGAGGACGAGCGGCAGCGTATCGACGGTGGCATTCCAGACACCGAGAAGGTAGTTTCCGCGGCCGGTAGCGCTCCCGGCAGCGGCCTGTACCCGCACTTTATAAATTCCATCAGACGCCAACTCGACGCCGAGCAGGGTTGTCACTTCTCCGTCTTCTGTGCTCGCACCAGAGGCAATGACGGTGCCGTTCGGTGCCACGAGTTCCACCGCAATACGACCCAGGACCGGATTGTGCGGCGGTGGATTGGAAGCGTCGCCGGGATTGGCGATGACGGTCACGCCCTGACCGGCGCGGCCAAAGAACGTCCATTCATCAACTTCGGACTCGACGGCAATCGCGCCGGAAACTGTACGATTCAGAACAATTGCGCCGCCATCCGGCAATGCGTTGATCGTCCCTCCAATGACAGATCCCTCAATGAATACTGCTCGTGCATAAATGTGTAGCAGGTTCAAGTCAAGCGTCGCTCCGGCGGAGACGATGAGTGTGTCGACGTAAAGCGCCTCCGTACCGCTTCCTGGGGAATTATCGTGCTGGTCGACAAGCTGCACGTGACCTTCGACAATGAGCGTCCCCAGCGCAAAGTTTCGTTGAAATCCCTGCGGAACGTCGCCCAGGTTACGTCCCATGACCTCAAATACCTGCGGGAACTCTCCAGAACCCCGTAGATGGACCGTCCCAGGAACAGAGAAGAGGTCGACATTGTTTGTCGAGCCGCCAAAATCAACGTTCTCCAACGTCACCGTACTCGTTGCCGGGAGTGCGAAGTAATGCGTTCCCGAGAACTGGAGTGCGCCGCCATTAAGGAGTTCCAGGTTTCCGTCGATGACACGCATGATGCCGGTGTTTTGGAACGGCACCGCGACGGTGGTGGTGCCTTCGCCGGAGCGGGTGAACGTCCCGGCGTTCTCGAACCGGTTGTCCTCCGGAGCGTACCAGTGGTGGATGTCGGCCTCTCCGCTGGCGGCAAACGTCGCGCCGGCCAGGTTGCGGAAGATTCCCGCATGATCCTCGTCGGGACCGAACAGCAGGCCAAACCCGAACTCGGTTTGATACTCAACGGTTCCCGCGTTTTCGAACGTCCGTCCCAGGAACAGGTAGTTGAAGCTGGCATCCGAGAGCAGGCCGCTCGCTGTTGCGGGCAGGATGAGCTGGCCGGTTCCGGTCAGCGTGCCGCCGGTCCAGGTGAACAGATCGCCGACGGTGACATCCCCCGTGCCGTCCAAGGTGCCGCTGCTCGTCAGCTCCAATGTTGAGAGTTGGGAGTCTCCACTCAGGACAGCCGTTCCACCGCTGACAGAAAGTGTCCCGTCAAATTGTGAAGTAGAATTGACCGTGATGAAACCGCTCGGGACAGACAGTGTCTCAGCGGAAATCAGGCTATTCAACTCGACACTGTCGATGTCGAAGACAATTGTGACATCTCCGCTGACGCCGACCTCGCCTATATCCGGGATGATTACGTCGTCACCGTTCTGCGGTAGCTGGGCACTTCCTTCTCGGTTCCAATTGTCCGGATCCGACCATAGCTGTCCGTCGCCTCCACCAGTCCAGGTGACGCTCGACAGCAGCATCCGATTCTCGAGAGCCTCGAAAGCCACGGAGGGAACCAATCGTTTCCTGTTGCGCCGGCTGATCGGCTGGCGGCGACGAGAATGTTGGCTCAAAAAGGCTTTCCAAAGATTGCGCATGATGTCGATCTCGACCGGGGAAGGTATCGATTGAAGCCGATGGCAAAAAATAAGAATCTGCGAGTATGTGGATGACGTCGTCAGGCCGTACGCTGCATATCGCGGTGTTCCTTCAGCGGGCTTTCGTGCTATGGGTATGGCGATGCGTCATAGACGATGGCGTCTTTGAAACCGAACGGACAAATCAAGCGCAGGCCGTCCTTACTGAATCGGACCTGTTGCAGTTGGAGGTCTTGGGGAGGGAGGTGGCCCAGTAACTGTCCGGTCGCTGTGTGCCACAACCGGATTTGCCGGTCCTTACCAAGCGTTGCGATCGTTCGACCGTCCGGCGAGAAATTCAGCGAACTACCGTTTCCTCGGTGAGCGACGACAGAGAACAACAGTTCGCCCGTCGCGTGTCGCCAGACCTTGAGCAGGCGGTCATGACTGAGGGACGCCAGCAACTCGCCATCGGGACTGAAGCCCAGCGCGGCCACAGAATTGGTATGGCCTGTCAGGGTGCGTGTTTCGTGCTCTCCCGCAACGGCATACAGCAGCACATCGTTTTTGCGGCCGGCGGCCAGCCATCGACCATCCGGAGAGAACGTGATTGCCAAGCATTGCTCGGCGGGAAACGTCTGAGCAGGTTCCGCCGCATCCCTGGCATAAAGTGTGACCTGATTGAAATGCGGCACATGTGCAATCGCGATCTGACGTCCGTCGGGAGAAATACAGAGAGGCCTCGGAATGTCCTTTTGTTGAAACTTCCATCGATGAACCTCGTGCCACGTCGGCAAGTCGAACAGGACCAATTGGTGATCGGGTCCAAAGCCATCCATCGCAGCCATCCAGCGCCCGTCGGGGGTGCAGTCGAGATCCGACCACCTGTTTCTCAGGCTCTGGGGATCGAGATCGGGAATGGTCTGGGCCGCGGTTTCAAGTTTCCGTCGCTCCTGGAGATCCCAGAGAGAAACGCCCAGACCGGAAACATAGACCCGGTCATCAGCCACCGGTGCGACACCGTCCATCGATAGCTCAGAGTTCATGACCCACTGCGTCGCTTGCGGGTCGGGGCTCCAGACGCGAACGCAGCCATCTCGACCACTCGAAACAAGTCGTTGACCGTCGCGGGTTACAGCCAGGGCCAGCGCACGTCCTGTGTGGGCTTCCCACCGCAGGTTGGGCAAAGAGGGCGAGTCCGCATCCGGTGCATCGTTTTGTGGAACGAGATGGAGTTGCAGAACTCCGCCGCGATCGGCCGTAACGAGCCAGCGACCGTCATCAAAGAAGACGAGCGACTCGCCGCCGTCTGCTTGTTCGACCAGCAATTCGGCCGTTCCCGTCGCCGTCTCCATGAGATAGACGGCACCGTAGATGTCTGCAGCCGCCAGAAGACGGGAGTCTGGCGAGAACGCCACACTCACCATTCGGCCGCCGCTCACATCGGTTGGGGCCACAGAGAGTAATTGGCCGGTGCTGGCTTCCCAGAGGGCAAAATAGCCATTACTGCAAGCTGTCGCGAGGAACCGTCCGTCTGGAGACACTTCGATCTCGGTGATCTCCCGTCCATGGCCTTTGAATTCCAGCAGGGCTCCGCCTGTTGCGGCATCCCACTTTCTCGCGATGCCATCTTCGCCACAGGAATAGAGTGCCTGGCCATCGGGACTGAAGGCGACGTCGGCGGTGTAATGGTGCTGCGTCGGAATCGTGAGCTGCAACGCCCCGCCAGGGAATTCCCAGACGCGCACATTGCCATCAGCACAAGCTCCCGCCAGCCGTTGACTGTCCGGAGACCACGCCAGGCCTTCCACCGATTCTGATCCCGAGAGAAACTCGTGACGCTTTGTCCACGTCAAGGTGTCATGGACCAGAATCGTCCCTCCAGGGCCCGTGCTGGCCAACCA
>JAHBXU010000602.1 GCA_019636315.1 Planctomycetaceae bacterium
ATCGCGGCTGTTCGCCCCGCCGCATGCGCTGACGTCGAGCAGACCTTGGCGACGGCGAGACGTGATCTGCAGGAAGGACGCTACGATCAGGCGGCCGAGCATTGTCGCTCCGTGTTACTGACCGCCGGTTTGGATGAAGCATCGGTTCGTCTGGCGACGATCGGACTGAGTGCTGCATATCAAGCACGCGGCGCCTGGGAGCTCGCTCTCGAAGCTGTGCAGGACGGCCTCAAGCAGGTCCCGCAGGACGCGGTCCTTCGCTCCCGACTGGCCGAGTTGCAGTATCTGCGTGGTGAATTCGCTGCGGCCGAAGAGACGGCCCGCGCTGCGCTCCAGATCGACGAGAACCAGATTCTCGCACGACTTGTGCAGTCTCATGTGCTGGTCGAAACCGGGCGGCTGGACGAGGCAGTCGACGGCTATCGATGGTGCGTGCGGTACTACAATCGAGTGCAGCCGACAGATGCGGAGACGTTGCTGCTCGTTGCTGAAGGCTCACTCCAGTATGCCCGGTGGAAGAGCGTCTCGTCGATCTTCGACTTCGTCATCAACACCCTTTGTCCCGACGCCCTGGCCGACGATCCCCACTGCTGGCAGGCGGCGCATCTGTCCGGGGCATTGCTGCTTGAGAAGTACAACCGGGCCCAGGCGATTCTGGAGTTGAAAGCGGCTCTCCAGTTGAATCCCCATGCCGCAGAGGTCCTCGTTTCGCTGGGAGAGGCCTCACTTCAGGAGTCCGAGATCGAAGAGGCGACGGAATACGCGCGTCGGGCGATTCGCATCAACCCGCGACTGCCTGCGGCGCTCCAACTGGCCGCCGAAATCGCCCTTGTCTCGGGCGACACGGACGCTGCCATGCAGTTCGTCGAACCGGCTCTTTCCGTGAATGCCCGCGATCAGATCACGTGTGCTCAGCAGGTGGTCGTGTTTCTATTGGAGGACGGCATTCCCGACGCCGAGCGTCTATCGGGGATGCTTGCGACAGAGGACTCGGCGACAGTCGCTGATGACGATGCGGACGATCCCGCTGCACGCTGTCGGTTTGAGAACGTCTGGCGGGAGATTCGCGGTGAAAATCCACGGCCGGGAGTGTTCCTCACGCGGATTGGCCACGCGCTGGATGCGCGGCGTAAGTATGCCGCGGCGGAGGTGTGCTATCGTCGCGCGATCGAGTTGATGCCTCAGCTCGCCGAGCCCCGCACGGAACTCGCGATGCTCTTCATGCGGACCGGCAATCTGGAAGAAGCCGCGACGATGCTCGACGATGCTTTCCGTGCCGATCCGTACCATGTGCGCGTCAGCAATATGCGCAAAGTGGTCCGGCAACTCGAAGCGTATGACGTGATTCCGTCCGCTCACTTCGTCATCCGTGTGCCGCAATCGGAGCGGGTGCTCGGCGAAGAAATGTCGCGTTACCTGGAACGGACTTATGAAGAGTTGACGAAACTGTACGGTTTCGAACCGGCGTCGCGAACACCGTTCGAGGTTTATGGCGCAGCAAGCGGCCAGTCGGCCCATCAATGGTTCAGCGCGCGGATGGTCGGGCTTCCGTGGGTGCAGACAATTGGCGCATCAACCGGGCTGATCGTGGCGCTCGCGTCTCCGCACGATCAGCCGGAGCCGTTCAACTGGGCGCGGGTCGTGCGGCATGAGTTTGTGCATGTCCTCACCCTGCAGCAGACGGACTTCAACATTCCCCATTGGTACACCGAAGCACTCGCGGTGCGCACCGAAGGCGTCGTCCCCGAGTCGTGGGAGCTGCTGCTGCTCGAACGCGTGCCAGCGGGGGACGTGTTCACACTGGAAGACATCAACGGCGGCTTCACACGGCCGGAGAATCCGACCGACTGGAACATGGCCTATTGTCAAAGCTGGCTGTATGCCCAGTACATTGCCGCCCGATTCGGTGAGTCGGCGCTCCTCGGATTGATTGATTGCTTTCGCCGCGGGCAGTCGACGCCCGAAGCCATCGCCGAAGCATGCGGCGTCGAGATGAGCGACTTTGAACAGGGATATACGCGGCATCAACAGGCCTACGTCGACAGAATCAAGAAGGAGCGGTTTCCACTTCCGCCGAGTATTGAGGCGGCGACCGAACGCTGGCGGAAGCATCCTAACGATCGTGATGCCTGGGCGGATGTCGCATGGGCGCTGCAGCATGCGGGGGAGGACCGGAAAGCCCACCACATGGCCATGGAAATCCACACGGCAGCCCCATCGCAGCCGCTGGCGGTCGCGATCATCACAGACGACGCACTGGACGCCGGCCGACTCGACGATGCCGCGAGGTTGCTGCAACCGGTGTTCGATGCGAACGATCCGCATCCGGCGATCCTGGAGCGGATGGCACGTCTCCGCAGCAAGCAGCAGGACTGGCCGGCGGCCCGCGCCCTCTGGGAGCAGGGTGTGGATCTCTGGCCCCGCGAACCCTCGCTGCTGCGCGGCTTGGCGGCCGTGCTCCTCCGATTGGAGGAGCCTCGCCGGTTACGGGAGGTGCTGCAGGCAATCGCTGAGCGCGACGCGGACGACGGTCTGGTCCGCAAGAAGCTGGCGCACCTGGCGACCGATGCCGCCGATTGGGAAACGGCCATTCGGTGGGGCGAGGAAGCACTCCATTGCGACGTCCGGGACGCTTCGGTTCATCGCCTGTTGGCGGCGGCCTATGAACAGGCGGGCGACGCACCGTCCGCCGCACGCCATGCGGCGCTGGCAGGCCGACTGGAACAGCAGAAATAGCATCTAAACATCGTCACCCGAGGCATGGGTGAGAGACCGACCTGATACGACAGTTACGGAAACCTCCTCGCCGACGCTTCAGTTTGCGATGAGTCTGGACCGGTACTCCAATACGTTAAGACCACGTGCGTCCTCCATTCTCCGGCTGCGATCGCATACACTGAAGTGCATGCCGAGTTCCGGACACAAACCGACCATGCCGACCGACGCCCCGTTCTCGCTTCGCGATCTTCAGTCACTCATCGACGCCATGTATTCCCGCAAGGATGAGGCGCGCGGCGTCGAGGGGACGTTCATGTGGCTGATGGAGGAGATTGGCGAACTGGCCGCCGCACTTCGGGACGACACGCCGCATGACGAACTGGCGGCGGAGTTCGCCGACGTGCTGGCCTGGCTGGCGACGATCGCCAACGTTGCCGGCGTCGATCTGCAGCAGGCCGTCATCGCCAAATACGGACGCGGGTGCCCCGGCTGCGGTCAGATGGTGTGCACATGCAGCGACGCAGAGAAACCATGAACACGCTTTGGTCTGACGACGCGCATTGGATTCGCAAAGCTTCTCAAGCATCTCCGACAATGTCACCCGAAGCGTCAGCAAGGAAGCATCGCCGGAATCTCCGTGGACGTTGCCGCGGAGGATCGGATGAAACCGCGCCGTGATTCCGTCGGGCGTCACCCGCGTGAACGTGTGTTTGCCGTTCATGGATGACATTGCTGGAATGATCTGAGACCGAATACAGAATCCCGGGAGAGCCACTCGCCATGTTCAGGAATGCTTCAGTGGAGAACCGGCGACGGCTGGCCGTTGCCGCATGGCTCGGCAGGAACGTCGTCCTTGTCCTGGGG
>JAHBXU010000603.1 GCA_019636315.1 Planctomycetaceae bacterium
GTCAGCTGATTGCGGCGGCTTCTCAGGAGGAAATCATCGGAAGTCGGCCCGATCCGGGTCGAAATGCTATCCGCGTTTCCGGCATGGACACTCACCGCTCGGCATTTGGGCATGGCTCCCAAAAGAGAACCCGCAAACAATCGTTACTCCACGACACTCATCATCAACGGCGAACGGCCTGAAGGGGCGAGTCATGCAGGTTGCCAAGTCCATTGTCGAGGTGCGCGACGCCGTCGCTGAATCTCGCCAGCGAGGATCGCGGGTTGGTTGTGTCCCGACGATGGGCGCGCTACACGCAGGACATCTGAGCCTGATGACCGAGTGCCGACGGCAATGCGACTATGTCGTCGTGTGGATCTTTGTGAATCCGACGCAGTTTGCTCCTCATGAAGATCTGGGGAAATACCCGCGGCCTCTCGAGGACGACCTGGCGAAGTGCAGCGCAGCCGGTGTCGATCTCGTCTTCACCCCCGAAGTCTCGACGCTTTATCCTGAAGGATTCGAGACATTTGTCACCGTCGATCAGCTTTCTCGCGTGTTCGAGGGAACGCAACGTCCGACCCATTTCCGCGGCGTGAGCACGATCGTCACGAAAATCTTCAACATCATCCAGCCGGACGTCGCCTGCTTTGGGCAGAAGGACTACCAACAGCAGGCGCTCATTCGTCGCATGGTGCGTGATCTGGACATCCCGGTGGAGATCGTGACTTGTCCTACGATTCGAGAGCCGGACGGCCTGGCACTCAGCAGTCGGAATATGTATCTGAACAAGGACGAACGACAAGCCGCGTTGTCGCTGTATCAGTCGCTGCAATGGGCGAGTGAACGCGTACGGGCGGGGGAGACGGATCTGGTGCGACTGCGGGGCGAGATGCTTGATCAACTTCGACAACAACCACTGGTGCAACCTGACTACGCAACGATCGCTGACGCTGACACGCTGGAGGTCCTCGACGTGCCGCGCGGACGAATGGTCGCACTGGTCGCCGCACGCGTTGGGACCACGCGGCTGATTGACAATCTCCTGTTGCCAGAGCTGTGAGTGGTCTGGCGACCTGAAACCGTCCCCCGCACGCTCGCGGCTCCCTAGACGCTCCTCACTCTCCCGGTGCTCCATGCGACAAACACTGATTCGCCTCTTTCTCGACGAACCGTGGGCCCTGTGGAAGGTGGATCCCGCAACCGGGATTTCTGGTCCAGGAATCGGCGTTGTGGCGGCTGGTGCAATACTGATCTGGACGATCGTGCAGCTGGTCCAACGGAGACCCTTGTGGGCGCGCGACAATCAAACGGCGCTCGCTCTCAGTGGCGGCCTGCTGCTGTTTCTCAGCCCGCTGGCGCAGGCGGTCGCCCGAAATGCCGGCCTCACGTCCATTCCGGTGTTTGGTTACGGCTTCATGTTGCTGATTGGATTTCTCGCGGGATTGAAGTTCGGCGAGCGGCGGGCCGTGCGCGCCGGGCTGGAGTCCAGCGTCGTGTTCGATATGGGTTTTCATCTGCTGATTGCGGGTGTTGTCGGGGCGCGATTGTTTTACCTGGTCCAGTACGCCGATCAGGTCTTTCAGGGCAAACAGGGTTTGCAGGTGGTCAAGGCGGCCATCAACCTCTCACAGGGAGGGCTGGTCCTGTATGGCGGTCTGATCGGCGGAGCGGTCGCCTACTTCCTGTTCTGTTATCGGCGCGGCATTCACCCTCTCATGCTGGCCGACATCGCCACGCCGTCCGTGTTCATTGGGATCGGCTTTGGCCGCATTGGCTGTCTGCTCAACGGGTGCTGCTACGGCGACCGCTGCGACCTTCCCTGGGCCATCTCGTTTCCGCACAACAGCGTTCCCTGGGTGGCGATGGTGAAGCGAGGTTTTCTTGATCCGGACTCACCCTTCACGTTTCCCCTTCATCCCACGCAAATCTACAGTGCGCTCGATGGATTTCTCCTCGCGTGGGTCACGGCCGCGTTCTATACGTACCGGCATCGCCTGACCGAAGACCGTCAATTGACGATCAAATGGGGCGAGCGATCCCACGCTCAAGACGGCGAAACGCTGGCTCTCGGCTGCATTCTCTACTCAATGAGCCGATTCATGATTGAGTTTTTGCGCGGGGATGAAATGGGGCAGTTGGGCACCAGCTTGACCATCTCCCAGATCGTCAGCATCGGTGTCTTAACCGTCGGATTGGGGCTGCTCGTCTATCTGAATCTCTTCCAGTCACCACGGTCAGCGCTGACGGGTTCGACGTCTGGACTGCGTCGCGCTCCCTGAGATGCGTCTGACGACAGACTGGTTGCCCCCACGGAAGGTGCTTCCGTCGCACGTGAGATCGCGGAAGCCGCAGGTCTTCGCCCACGTGCCGTCGACGAGTCGTCCGTGATTGTCTACGGGTGCGGTCGGCGTCGCGGGTTTCTGCTGAGTGTCCATCAAGTCGTGTGCTCGTGTCGCCGCGCGTTTCATGCCGCGGTACAGAATTTCGCCACTGCGCCGACTCACTCAAATGGGAAAAAGTCGCTTGCCTTTGACTTTGGGACCGGATAGTTTGGACAATTCGGAAAACTTGTTTATGCTTCGCAAACTGCCTAACCCTGAGTGTTTGGTTGGTGTGGCCATCACCCAGAGCGGTTTGAAATGAAAATGAGGAAGCCCATGCGTGCGATTACCCTCCTTCGAATGAGCCTGGTGCTGACAACGCTGGGAAGTATCAGTGTGGCTGGCACGGCCGTCGTCTGGTCGACCAGCGAACGACTTTTGAGCACCGCTGTTCAGAATGTCTCCGAGCCAGATGGAGACGCGCTGACGCCGGTCCAGACGGGACAGTTGGAGAAGCAACTGCGAAACTACCGTGTTCGTCTGGATGCCAACGGGCGTTTGCCGGGACGCATCAACATCATCGATCCCAATACGGGCCTGCCCGCACCCGCACGTGATCTCACCATCGCATTGCTCCAAAATGGCCGGAAGGTCACCGAATTCCATCCAGGCATCAACGGTGTATTCGAAGCCGAAGGCGTGCTGCCTGGCGTCTATTCCCTCGTGGGGCACGGTGAAGAAGGCTACATCGCTTACGGTTTGGAAGTCCTTCCGGCCGTCGCGAACGTCGATCTCAACGACGACAGTGCGTTGCAGCAAGTCGCGTTTCAAGAGATCGGGACTGAGTTGCAGATCGACTCCCTCGCCGTTCCGCCGCAGGATGGACCTTCTGTCCTGAGGTTGGCGACGGAGCATCTGCCGGCGGAGATTGTCGCGGCAGCCAGCGCGATTGCGGCCAACGCGGACGCCGTTCCCCCTGCGGTCGATTCCGGCGACCTCACGGAACTGAATGAGATTGAAGACAACCCCGGCGAAGAGACGGTCTACTCCGCCAACCTGCATCAACATGACATTCGGCTGGATGCGAACGGGAGCTTGACCGGACGGATTCGCAGCTTGCATCCGCAAACTGGTCAACCAGTCCGCATCCGCCGATTGAACGTGTTCCTTGTCAAGAACAATCAGATCGTGGCTCAGGCGCCGGTTACTCCGCTGGGTGTATTTACCTTCCCGGACCTGTCGGAAGGGACCTACTCGTTCGTCGCCGCGGGAACAG
>JAHBXU010000604.1 GCA_019636315.1 Planctomycetaceae bacterium
CGTACTCGGAAGAGCTGTTGACGACAACCGTCGCCAACGCCCTCGATACGGGCCGCCTGATTGTGCAGTCGCAGGCGGAAGGCACGGCCGTCCCCGAAGTCATCAATGCCCTGGAGGAGTCCGACTTCGCCGGAACCTTCAAGATGTTCTCACTGCGTGAAGTCCTGGACTTTCTCAACAACGGCGGCAAGAGCGGCCTGTTGGAAGTGCAGGCGGGAACCTCACGGATGTGGTTCTACGTGGACGACGGGCGGTTGCAGGCCGTTATGGGGACGGGCGTCGATCCGAATGAAATCGTCCGGACGCTGCCGGTCGCGCTGCGCGACCTGGCCCCGGTTCTCAATCTCACCGTCGGGGGCAAACTGTGCTCCGAAGTCGACGGCCTGGTGGAACTGCTGGATCGCAAGGTGCTCGACCCGCGTCTGCTGCGGCAGGTCCTCCGACATCAAGCCGCGATGCTCGTCTGGAAATGCTTTCATCAGACGTTGCAAGGGTTTCGTTTCGAATGCGGTCGCGCGGCTCCGCCATTGTTCCGCAAGCTGCCTTTGGACAGCAGCCTGGCCGCGCTGCTTGTGGAAGCCGCGCTCCGCTGCGACGCACGCGACCTTCCGGACGAATCGCCCAGCACCGTGTATGTGCGGCGTACGGTGCGAGGCCAGAACCTGGATCGTGCCGGATTGACTCCGGATCAACTGAAAGTCCTGGGGGGCGTCAGCGAGCCGATCTCGGCAATGGAGTTGTCGGACCGCATTGGTCGCGACGCCGACGAAACACGCCGCATCCTGCTCGGGCTCGGCCTGGCGGAACTCGTCGATCGACAGATCGCCGGAGAGGTCGTTCAGATCGTCGCCCTTGAGGCCGACCCGGGCGCTGCACGCGTACTGCGAACCGCACTCGATCAGCAAACCGGCCGGTTCTCCGGAAAGATTGTGCGCGATCAACTGGCAGTTCAATTGATGCTGAAGCGCAGCCGTCCGGATGTGCTCCTGATTCCCTTCGACTCCGAACGGGAACGGCAGTTCGCCGCCAACATCCGCGAGCAGCTGAACTCCAAACAGATCGCAATGAAGCTGGTCGGCATCGGCCGCGCGGACGGCGGCGACGATCGCGGCGCCGCTGCAGAGCTGTTTGATGCCGTTGTCGAGCGTCCTTATGCCGCCCCGGACGTCCTGTCGGCCATTGAAGACGCTCTGAGTTCTCCGTCTGCGGCGTCGGCCGGATCGGCCGTTCGCGCTGCATCGCTCACTCCTTGCCTTTCGTAGGTGACTTCACGTATGCCAATCACGTCATCAAACAGTGCAGCCGTCGGCGCCAGTTGCCTCAGTCTGAGCGTCTGCGCTCCGGACGGGACGACGCGCACGCACCACTTGCCGGCGGGGCAGGTGCTCGTCATCGGCAGCAGTCCGGTTTGCGGTCTGCGACTGGAAGGACGCGGGATTGCCGGCATGCATTGCACGCTGGAGTTCGGCGAGCGGCAGATTACCGTCCGGGACTGGAGTACGGAGTCAGGGACTTTCCTCAACGGAGAGCGCGTTGAAGAGGCGCCCGTGCGGGACAGCCAGTTCGAGCTGCGCATCGACGGTTATCTGTTGAAGTGCCGCCGAGGAACCGTCGCTTCCGAAGCGCCGCCCGCAGCGACTCGGCCGCGCGATGAGTCGCCGGCGCGCCCGCTCGATGCAAAGCCGGCAGCAGTCAATGCATCACATCCGACCGAAGAACAATGCCGCTTCACCACGAGCGCGTCCGTGGCAGACGACGAACTCCTGGAAGAGACGGACGAGCGTGTCTCGGACTCAGAGGCAGCCGCAGCCGACGAATGGAACCCCGACTTCGATCCCTGGGATTGTCCCGAGGGGGATGCCGCCTGGTCTCCGTCGGATGGCGACACATGGACATCGCACCGCCCGGTCTCCGAGGAGATGCACTCAGAGACGGCCGAACTCCTTCAGGCTGAAGTGGAGTTCCTGAAGATGGAACTCGCGGAGCGTGACGAGCGTCTCCGGACGCTTGAGGAACTGGCGGCGTCAGAAACAGGACTTGCAGAGGCCGAACAAACCGTCGAACCGGAAGAAGTCGAGCGGCTGGTCGAACGCCTTGAACAACTTCTGGCAGAGCTGGAGCAGAGCGACGCACGGATGGCCGCGCTCAACGAGATGTTGCGCACGGCGGAGGACGCCGTGCAAGCCGCCGACCAGGAACGGGAACATCTCGAAGGCTGGGTCAGCGAGGTGGATCGTCGCGTCGGTCAATGGGAACAGGAATGGAGCGCCGAGCGCGAGTCTCTGACCCGGCAGATCGGCGAATTGACCGAACAGCGAGACCAGGCTGAACAGCAACTGGCGGCGGGGGGCGCCGACGTGGCCACCGGTGCGGCACAGGCCCGTCTGCTGCAGCAGCTTCGCGAGGAATATTCGCGGCTCAGAGCACAGTATTTGAAGTTAAGGGAAGAACGGGACGCCCTGCAGACGCGCGTGCAATCCGCGTCCGTCGGTAATGTCGAACAGCAAATCCACAAGGCGGTCGATACCGCATTGCGCGAAGAGCGGCTCCAACTGGCACAGGAGAAGGCGGCACTGGCCCGCGAGAAGGCAACGCTCGTCAAACGCCAGGAGGAAATCCAACAGCAGTTGGCAAGAAAGTCCCAGGAGACCGATTCGGCCGATCACCGCATTCGTGCGTTTCGTGAACACCTGCGCGAGATCTACGAAACGGAACCGCGGCGGCCGACGCCGACATTGTCGCAACGCATGGGCAAACTGTGGCGAAAGCTTGAGGGGCGGCCCCTCGATTCGGATTGAACCATTTCTGACCTGGTTGCCCGCCGCGCATCGTAACGACTGCCGTCACCAAGAGGCCCATCGTGGAATCCTTCAGTCTGCATCCCGATCGTCCCGGTCCGCCGAACGACCATGCCGCTGGCCCTGAACATCCTCGGGCCGACGTCGTTGACGCGTGCGCTCAACGATTGGAGCGGCTGGCTCGGCGCGTCGATGCCTTTCTCGATGACCAATGGAATGTCATCCAGCAGGTGTGTGAAGAACTGGAACGGGACGCGGAGGATCAGACTGCGTGGGAACAGCAAGCCAGTGAATTCCGTCAACAGCACGCGGAGTGGGAAGAATCCAAACTTCAACAATCGGAGCGGATTGCCGAAGAGCTGCGCGCTCTTTCGACAGCGTGGGATCAGGTGGAATCGGAACGGCGGACGCTCTTGAGCGACGCCGCGAATTTTACGAGTGAATTCTCGACGGAGGCTGCGGAGGCGATCGAGCCGATTCCCGCCTGCACCGATCCCATGAATCCTGCCAATCTCTTCGAAATCGTTACGAGCAGTTCGAGCCGCTCGGCCGCACTGCAGTTTCAGCAACTCAAGCGAGAAATCCGTCAACACGCCCGTCGCAATCCGTCCTGAGAGGGACGCATCACCGGGCACCACGTGGAGGAATCGTTCCGTGAGCATTATCTCCTTATTCTCTCGTCCCAAGGCAGCCAATGATCACGGCGCTCTGGGACGCGACACTTCCAGCGGCGGCGCAGGGACCGGCGGCGACTCGGCGGACGCCCTGTTGGCG
>JAHBXU010000605.1 GCA_019636315.1 Planctomycetaceae bacterium
GTGGGGCTTCGACGGGAAGGCGCAGCCGCGCAGCTTTGTCCCGCTCTCCGTGCTCGTACAGAACAACTCGCCTGGCGAGTTTGAGGGAACGCTGCGACTGCGAAAGTCGCTGCGGCTCAGCGACCAGATTGATGCCGTCATTGAGCGGGAGGTGTATGTCGGCCCGCTCAGTAGTCGCTGGGTGCAAATCGTCCCGTATGTTTTCGACGACTGGGAGCAATGGGAGCTGACGTGGGTGGGCCTGAATGTCGAGCCCTTTAGCGTTCCGACCCCCAACACGGGCGAGCGAGCCACGGTGCTCGTTTATGATCCAAACCAGCTGCAAACGTCGGGAGGCATCCTGCACCGGTTTCCCAGCGACCTGTTTCCAACGTCGGTCACGGCGCTCGACGGATTGCGGGGAGTGGTCTTCGATCGGTTGCCCGGATGGCAGGGTGGGCCGCGGCAGGCGTTTCTGGACTGGCTGCGGCTGGGCGGACGGGTCTACCTGCTGCAGGATGATCAGGGACGCTACCCGGAGTTTCCGGAGAGTCTGTCCGTTTTGAATCAGCGCGGCGACCGGTTCTTTGTGGGGACTGGCGTCGTCCGCCGCATTCCGCGAACCGTGGCCTCACTGGATGCCGAAACCGTCCGTCAGGAGATTCTGGAAGACGAACGCGGCCGCTTCAACACGCCGGAATGGCGCAGCTTTCGCAAGCAGACGAATTTTCAGGGGACCATGCCGCTGATCAATCCCGGCGGCTGGGACCCGGATACGAACCTGTTGGAAACGCTGCAGCGCCTGAGTCGCTTCCATCGCAACTGGATCGCCATCTACGGACTGGCCCTGCTCTATTTGATCGCACTGTTTCCCGGTTGTTATTGGCTCACCCGGAGGATCAAGGGGTATCAATGGTTCTATCTGGGCTTCTTCGCCGTCATCGGGATCTTCTCGGTGGGATTCGCATCGCTGGGTCGATTGGGGGCCGCTGATGTGGCCCGCATTCGCTCCGTCGCCGTCGCGAGGCAAATCGAGGCGGGGGTGTATGACGTGACCGGCTGGTCGAGTGCGGCCGTCAAAGTCGGCGGCGATTACACGCTCGAACATCAGGGAACCGGCCGATTGTATGCCGGAGGTTCAGAGATCGAACCGATTAAGGGGCGGGTGGTGAGTGGAGCGGAAGGACGCATGGAGGCCGACATCCCCCCGGCGTCAACGCGATCGGCAATTCACCGGACGCGGCTCGAGGGGCCGCCGCTGGGTGTGCGAATCGAACGCATTGAGATCGACGCGGGCAACCTGTCCCAACTGGTGTTGAGCACGGGGCCGGACTTTCCCCGTAAGCCGCAAGCGGTGTACGTGTGGCATCAGGCGCGGGCTTACCGCCTGCGCCAGGTGGGGCGCGAGTGGCAGCTTCAGCCGACGACCCGCAAGTTCGGTACGACGTTTCTCACGGACATGGGTGAGTTCCAGGTCCCAGGATTCGGCCTGCGGAGTCGGTTCCTGGGAACGCCCGACGAAGACAAATCGAACGACGACTATGGCGCGCTGCTCAAGCCGCTGATCGGCAACAGCTTCGGCCTCAACAATACAATCGATCCGTTCCGGCTGATGCTGGAAGCAGACGTATTGCGCCTGTTTGTGTACGCCCCCATGACGCCGGTGTTCCATGCGACCGAGGAGCTGTTTCCGGATCAGGAGGGATGCGTGCTCTATTCGGTCGATCTCCCGACATCGCTCGCAGGTCCGGCCTCACCGGACATTGTTCCCAATGCGTCCTCCGCAACTCCGTCGGGGGAATGAAGCATGCTTCACGGGACGCTCACCCTGTTAACCCGTGCGTTGCGGGAAGACGCCCAGCGCGGTCGAGCGCATGCGTTTCGATTCGCCGGATCGATGTTGATTCTCATCTTTCTCATCGTGGCACACGCCCTTTCGGGCGGCGTCGCGGCGCCCGGCCGCCGGTTCTTCGAGCTGATTTCCTGGCTCAATCTGGGCCTGATCGTGCTGGCCGGTGCAAGCTACTTTGCGACGACAATCACGGAGGAAAAAGAACAAGGGACGCTCGGGCTGCTGCAGCTTGCGGGAGTCAGTCCGTTGGGGCTGTTGCTGGGAAAGTCGACCTCGCGGTTGATTTCGGTGTTGCTGGTGTTTCTGGGGCAACTTCCCTTCGCCCTGCTGGCGATTACGCTGGGGGGCGTGACGGTGCGGCAGATCATCGCCGTCGACATTGCACTGGCGGCGTTTCTGGTGCTGGTGGCCAACCTGGGGCTGCTGAGTTCGGTGTTGATGCCGCGGTCCGGCGGCGCGTGTGCGTGGGTCCTGTTGTTTCTGGGATTGCTGCTCTTTGGTGTGCATTACGGAAACGACAGTCTGACGGTGCTGGTTAACCGGGGCTACTTGTCACCGCAATCGACAATGATCAATGGCGCGCGACATGTTCTGGATGCGTTGATCGACGTCTCCATCATCACGCGATTGGATGAAGTGCTGCAAACGGGATTCGAGGGGAGTCTGATTGGACGGCAGGCGTGGTGTCATGTGTTCGTGGGCGGTGCGGCATTTCTGTTGTCGTGGCTGGCATTCAACCGATTCACGCGTTACTCGGATGTGGCGACCCCCGCGCGCGGATGGCTGCCGCGCCGACGCACTCGGTGGAAGCTGCTGGTGGGGCGTGCGTGGAAGTGGGCGCTGGTGTGGAAGGATTATCATTTCATCGCCGGCGGTCACGCGCTCGCGCTGTTCAAACTGATCGGCTATCCCCTGCTGCTGTGGGTCATGTGGCGAAACCAGTTCGCCCTCTACGCCCTGACGGGGCGAATGTTTCCCGAATTGTCGCGGGTGGTGATGCTGATTATCATCGGCGGTGAAGCGTGCGTGCTCGCCTCGCGGATGTTTCACGAAGAGCTGAAATGGGGCACACTTCCCAATCTGGCCGTACTGCCTCAACCGATATGGCGTATGGCTTACGGAAAGGCGGCTGGTTGTCTGTTAGGCCTCGCGCCGGCCGCGTTCGTTTTGTTGGGCCTTGTGATTCTGATTCCGGCTCGCAGCGTTTCGACCAATCCTGACGCCGGCCCGATGGGTGCGTTGTTGTTGATGGAGACCGTCGTGCTGCTGCATCTGACGGTGCTCTACTCGCTGATTGTTGCGTGGGGCGCTCTTGCTCTGGCGGCGGGGACGCTGCTCATCTTGAATGCTCTGCTGTCATTGCCGTTCTCAATTGTTCTGGCGGGTGTAGCCGCCTCGGCGCAGAGCGATGATGCAGTGATCAGCCCGATCGTCTATTTCGGCTGCATGATCTCCGCCGTGTTGCAGGTCCTGATCGTGCTGCGCATCCGTCAGACTGCCGCGCGGTAGCGCACCTCATCTGCGCGTTCTCGCTCGCCCTTCCCTCTTGGTCCAGCGGATGCGTTGAGAACGTCCATTGACAATAGCCAGAAGCGTGAGCGAAAGAGCAACGTCTCCTCGCTGACGCTTTGGGCGACAATCGTCCGTGGAGTGCGACGCTTTGTCGACGCCGGCGGCTTGGACAGCGCGTCAGAGTTCCTGCTGTCGGACGACGTCCCATTGACGGATATCAAG
>JAHBXU010000606.1 GCA_019636315.1 Planctomycetaceae bacterium
TCGGCAAAGGCGACCTGCGGCACAATTGGCAACAGCAGATTTCGCGCGGCTCCCGTCCCGATTTCCTTCACGTTGAAGACGGCCACCTGGCGGCCGTCCCCGCCGTCGGGCCCCTGGGCTAATCCGTCCACGACGCCTTGAATCAACTCATGGTCTCTGGCACGGGCCCACACGCTCACATGCCGCCCATCGGCGCTGACGGCCAGTTTGGCGGTCGGGACGACCTGACTGATGAGTGTGGCCACCGTTCCGGGAGGGGCATTGCTCACCGCATAGGTTTTGAGCAGCGCCTTGAGGTCGCCTTCGCCCGTGCTGATCATGTCGGCGACCGCATGACGGATCTGGTCATGTTCGCTCGCGGTCGCCCAGACCGACATGCGTCCCGTCGCCCGATCGACGAGCACAGACGCGCTCGGGATCGATCGCGCGAAGAAGTTATAGACCTCGTTTGGGTCGCCGGGGATTGCCGGATAGACCACCACACTTCGCTCGCGCGTGCCGATCTGGGATTCTTCGAGTGTGTTCAACATGGCGGCGATGCGCTCATGTTCTCGACCACGCGCTCGGATGAGCAGCGCCTTGGCCGTCGGGTCCGAGATGACGGTCAGGCCTGGAAACTCCGCTTGGATCATTTGCGCGGCGATTTGCGGCGTCACACTGTCAATCGGGTAGGCCATTAGCTGAAATTCCGTCGCCACGGGTGCGTCGGTGTCCAGTTCCTGAAGTGCCTGGCGAAGCGTCTGGTGTTCCGCGGGCCGCGCCCAGATCAGGAGGCGGTTCGCCTTTGGATCGATGTTGATTCGGGCGTTGGGAAACAGCGGTGTGAGCACTGCGCTCAAGCTGGCCGCGTCCGTCTTGAGGAGCGGGTACGACACCAGCTTGGGTGTCAATTCGTCGGGCAGGTCACGTTCGAGTTGCGAGAGAATGTTCTCGATGACCGCGTGTTCACTCGGTGCTGCCCAGATTGCGAGTTCGCCCGGTTCGGCGTCGCTGAGCACCTGCATGCGGGTCAGTTCCGACGCCAGCCCCGCGGCGAGAGAACTAAACCGCGCCTTTTGCGACAGCGAGACATCGTAGACTTTCAACGTGCGTTCTTCGGCGTCCTGGGAAACGCTTTCGAGCTTGGCGAGCGTCTCTTGAATGACCTCCTGATCGGCAGGTCGTGCGATGACGGAAAGCCGCTTGTGCGGGGCGTCCACTCGGATCTGCGCGGCCGGAACGAGCGGTTGGAGAATGGCGACCGCTCGCGCACCATCGACGTTCTCCAGTGGATAGAACTCGAGTTCCGGCAGCGCGATCCCGGCATCCTTCGCCACTTGCTCAATTGTCGAAGCGGCCGTGCGATGGTCGTCCGCCGTCGCCACGATGAGCAAACGATGGTTGGTCGCGTCCGACGTCACCTGCGCACGAGGGACGACCGTCGACAAGAGCGACGTCACCGTCGCAAGTTCCAGTTTGCGATCGAGAGGATACGAAACGAGCGAACGCTGCACGGAGGGATCTTCCGTGGTGATCTGTTTGAGGATGTCGGCAATTCGCTTCTGGTCAGTTCCCGAGGCGACCGCCACGAGTTTTGAGCGCCCGCTGTCGATGCTGACCTGTGCATCAGGCACGAGCGTTGTGAGCAGCGTCGTGACGCTGCTGTCCACTCCAGCCAGGGGATAGGTCTCGACAGTCATTGCCACCCGTGGATCACCCGGAGCCTGCAATTGCTCCATGACCCGTGCGACTGCTTGATGTTCGGCGAGCGAACCGACGACGATCAGCTTGCGGCCCGTCGCATCCAGCGTCACGCGAATCGAAGGCAACGCAGTCGTCAGAGCCCTCATCGCGGCCTGCGGCGTCACACCGACCACGGAATACACCTCCAGTTGCGATTCCCCGCCGTCGCCGGCGGCGCCGAGTTGCTGGAGTGAGTTGCGGATCTTCTGCTGGTCCTGAGGCGTCGCCCAGACTTGAAGCTGCTGCGTGGCGGAATTGACTCGGAGTTGCGCTCCGGGAGCGACGAGCTGCAGCGTGGCGACGACTTCGGGCGCGTTGGTCCGCGGTGCGGGATAGGTCTCCAGCCGCGGCTGTTTATCCGGTCCCTGGTTCTCTTCGAGCTGGGCGATGATCGCCTTCGCCCGTTCCTGATCTTTGGGGACCGCGTTGACGGAGACCTGGGAGGCTGCGTCATCGACGACCACTTTGCCGCTCAGCATCTCGCGAAGCACCTCGCCGACCTTGGCCGGGTTCGCATGCTGCAGCGGATACACCGCGAGCACCGGATCCGGCGGCTTTTGTTGTCCGGCAGGAGCGGAGGGAACCGGCAGCGATTCCACAAGAGCCCGAATCTGCCGCAGATTGCCGGCCGTGTCGGTAAGGAGCAATTGCTTCGATTGCGGCAGCGGTTGTGCCGTGCCGTGTCGGCCGAGCAGCGGTTTGATCTCATTGACGGCGTTCTCCGGCGGACGATCGCCGAGGGGCACCAGCACGCTGACCAGTTCAAACCGGCCGCGGGTTGCCAGTTCCTCGATGGGAATTCGCGGAATCACGCCCACCGGGACGCCGTCCGTCAGATCGAGCAACATCAAGAGTCGGTCGCGGCGGACGAGTGTGTAGTTTTTCGTCTGCAGCCAGCCGTTCAAAAGATCGATCGCTTCGGCCGGCGAATATGCGCGGCTGTCGCTGTAGTTGAACGTCCCGGCGGGAGGAGCGTCCATCACCAGCGACAGACCCGATTCTTCAGCGATCCAATCCAGGACGTCGGCCCATTTCTGATACTGGAAATTGAACTCCAATCGCTTCAGGAACAGCGCGCCAAATAACTCGCGCTGGTCGTCGGTCAGCAGGTCCGCGAGTTTTAAGTCTGCTTCCTGAATCAGGGTGGCCCGTTGTTCCGGAGGTGCATCCGCGAGAGCCGCATCACGCTCCTTGACGATCTCGGCGATTCGCGCCCGTTGTTCGTCCGAGAGATTCAAGCCGCTGGCCGTGGCGGCGTCCGTGAGCCGGTAGTACGGCGAGGCCGTTGCCACGGGGGTGGGTTGGCCGGTTTCGGGTTGAGCGACAGCCGCAATCGGCGCTAGAACGAGCGCGAGCGCCGACGCAAGAAGTCGTGCCGTCCAATGTCGAAAGCCAAAGCAAGTCAAAGGATGAAGTCGCATGGTTCCAGTTCAACCAGAAGGTGACGGTCGTGCGGGATGCCGAGGCGGGAGGGAGTTCGGCAGGTGGGGAGGGAGTTGCCTGAGTTATCAAAATGACACGCGCGGCGTCGCAAATATGACCGCGTCTGCTGCCGAGAGCCATCGTCCCAGCCTGAACGAATCATCGCTCAGTTGCTCGAAACGCTGCGTCGCGTCATCTCCCAGCATACTCCGGAGAAGGGACCGGATGCCAAGTGATCCTGAAAAAGCTGCCAAAAATGGTGGCCGGGAGGACATCCAACCAGAGCCCAGTCTGTCACGTTGCGACCGGGCGGACGTCCTCAACGGTCGCCCGGGTCGCGACCAAGGGTTCATTCGTCCCGCACGATTCCGTATTTCTTCAGTTTGCGATCGAGCGTGGTCCGCTCGATGCCTAATTGGC
>JAHBXU010000607.1 GCA_019636315.1 Planctomycetaceae bacterium
AAGATGTTCACGATCTTGGTCTGCGCAGATGTCTTTGAAATAGCGGTAGACGTCTTCCGACGACTGACACCGCGTCTGGGTGTGGAACGGCGAGGTGGCCTCTTTGACGAGACTGATGGTGTAGCGGGGAATCTCGTAGTCACGCGGCTGGTCTTGGGCGATTGCAGCTTTCACGGTGGTTCCTCTCTGGTGGTGAGACGGGGAGTGCGAATGCGTGCTGGGATTAGTGACGCCAGGCGGTCAGATGACGATGTGTGGCGCGTTGCCGGCGGAGGCTATGGAGCCCTTCTCGGAGGATGTAGACAGCCAAGAGCACGAGCCGCCCGCCGAGCGCGAGGATCAGGAGGAGTCCAAGGCCACCACACAGAAGGGCAGGGGTGACGACCAGCAATGCGCGTAGGTTCAGGAGATCAAAGATGTCTGTTGCGGGATTTTCTAACTGAGACCTCTGGAAGGCAAGCTGTGTGCCGAATGGACGGCTGTTCCACGTGATCGACCTGCCACCTGTATGCCGCTGTGTCTCAACGATGCCTCTGTCGTATGCAGGGGGTAACGGCGTGCTTGGGAGCGGAGGAGCCGAGCGTCCGGAGGAGCAGCCCGAATCCGGCGCACGCTGACAGAAGTGCTTCCAGACGGCCGGAATATACGCAGTCGACCCGTTGTAACCGGCAATGGCCTTCCAGGTGCGACCATGCTTCTGAATCGCGGTGTGGAGGATCAAACTGGAGGCGTACAGATTGACACAGGGCTCTAGCAGGCTGTTGAAAAACGTGCTTTTCGCAGACGCCACTTTGGCATGATCAGGATCCATCCCATGAATCTGGCCCGCATTGGCGTGGTGCCCGCTCCCTTCTGATGATCGGCCTCGCGCTCGGCACCCGCACCGACGCCCATTGGCTCCTCACCCTGTCGCCAGCAGCGGCCGCAAGCGACTGAGGCGCAGCAGGTTATACGCCGCGACGACCAGGTAGCTGGCATGTTGCGTACGTGCCACGCCGTGGAACCGACTCTTGCGCAAGCCCCCGATCGTCTTCATCCAGCCGAAGATCTCTTCGACCTTCTTACGCAATCGCTGGCTCAGGCGATAACTCGCGTGCCGCGTGGTTCGGCCGTCCAGGCCGGGGGTGCGCCGGCTGCGGACGCAGGCGAGGTGAGGACGAATCCCGCGCTGGCGCAGGCGCCGGACGAAATCCCGGCAGTGATAGCCCTTGTCGGCGCCCAACGTCGTGGGGCGAATCCCGCGCCGCGCCTGGCGCCGCAGCATGGTCAGCGCGGTCTCCCGTTCTGCCGTGCCGGTGGCTGGGGCAATCTGCAGATCCACACACAGCCCATGCCGATTCTCCATCAGCACATGGCCGGAGAAGCACAGCGTCGCTTCTTTGCCGGCGCCTTTGCGGGCCAGACGGGCTTCCGGATCGGTCGTGCTCTGATGCGTCGCATTGGTGCGTCGGTCGCCATGGAAGTTCACGGTCGGATTGCCCGGATCGTCCGGCGGGGCCGCAGGGGCGGACGGATGCTTCGGCGTCACGCTCTTCAGCGACGCCCAGGCCTCAATCAGGGTGCCGTCCACCGTGAAGTGTTCATCGGACAACAGCCCCTCCCGCCGGGCATACGCCACGACCGCGTCGAAAAACCGCTGGGCCACGGCATGGGCCAACAGCCGCTCGCTGTTCTGACTGAAGGTGCTGTGCTCGAAGCCCGGCTCATCCAGGCTCATATCCAGGAACCACCGAAAGAGCAGGTCATAGTCCAGCCGCTCACAAAACAGCCGGCGGCTCCGCACCGAATACAGCGCAATTAGCAGCTCGCTCTTCAGCAGTCGCTCGGGCGGAATCGAGGGCCGGCCCACCGCGCTATACATCGCAGCCAAGGTCGGCGACAGCTCGCGCAGCACCTGGTCAGCCACCACTTTGATGCACCGCAGTGGATGCGCCGCCGACACACGGGATTCGGGGGACACGTAACTGAACAGCATCGCTTGGGGATTCACGTGACCGCGCATCAGACCTCCTGCTGGATGAGTGAGCAGATGCGCCGTGATAATACCTATTTCGCTCAAGGCAAGGCCTTTTTCAACAACCTGCTAGGAGGTCGTGAGGCTGGATGTGGTGGTGCCTGGCCAGCCAATCCAGGTGTTGTGAACTGATCTGAGCGATCCCGATGTCTACATTGGGAGCAGTCGGGAGAAGACGGAGGAGCATGCCGGCCGCGTCTTTCTGGCGACGGGCAATATAGCTGTGTCGTCGTCCCATCTGGTCGGTCCATCCCAAGGCCCAGGGGTGACCGGATGACTCGGTTTGGACGATGGCCTGAAAGAGGTCGGGATCGATGGCGAGGGATTGGGCATAGTGGATGAGGCATGGCTGCCATGGTGCTGTCGTGACCGGTGCCTCCCGCGAGGCTTGTGCATAGGTCAGATAAAGAGGCGAGGGGAGCGTGAGGAGCAGCATCAATGAGATAGCTGCGCAAGCCTGACGACGCATGGCAAGTCTCCCTGGAGTGAATGGACAGGACGCGACCGTGCTCCGCCCTGCGTGCGACGCACGCCTCGAACATTCGGAGGTTTCGGTTGTGCAGCGCCCGCACGAGTTCAGCCTCGGCTGGTCAAAAGGTCCCGCTGATCGGGACTTTCGAGGCAGGCGTGATTGCCAAGAAGTCAGCAATTTGAACACCAGCATATCCAGCATCCATGCCGGTTTCATGGCGCTTTGTGTTGTCTAAGTTGCTGACTCCTGAGTAAGTGTCGATCCCGGATCTTGGCCGTCACTAGCCAATCAGCTTCTGCCCTTCAAATGGTGCACAGGCATGAAGATGTCCGGTCACCATGGGCGCGAGCGGAGTCAAGTTCGACATGCGGCCTCCATTTCGGCAGTAAGAATCACCACACGGTCATCGAAGATCGGCGCCAGGACGGGGGCGACGTTGTCCCAGGAGAGTTGTCCAAGCCCACAGCCAGGCCGAGGGAGCACGACGGCCTCGATCTGCAACGTATCGAGGGTCCTCATTAATTCGCTAGCCGAGCGGGCAATCAAGGCTAGATCCGACGGCTGCTGCCAATGATGTTTCGTGGGAAACGTGATGACACGAGCGTCTGACCAAGCCGCCACATGATTGCCATGCGTCTGTAACCAGGCCCCAAGCTGGCGAGGGAGATCCGGAAATCGCAGGGCGGCTTGCTGGGCCACGCCCTTGCCCATGACGGCCGTCCCATTGCGTTTTACGATGCCATTGGTCGTAATCCCGACCCAGGCGCCGGCGGCATGATGATCCCAAAGATTCCCAGAACGGACGAACATGACAAATCTCCTATCAGTCGGTGTGGCGGAGCTCAAAGAGAACGGGAAAGTCGTGTGCGGGCAGAATGGGGTGGTCGGGGCTGGCGGCGTGCTCTGAGCGCATCACGCTCACCATCCTGGAAAGACCAGCTGCAGGTCCTCATGATCTATGGCATCGGCCATGGGATGGATGGGCGAAGTCGCTGCAGCTATTGGCGTGACGACTGAAAGGAGCGGGGCCTGGGTTGTGAGGGCACGTTCTGCGTCAGTCCCATGGAGAATCGCGTC
>JAHBXU010000608.1 GCA_019636315.1 Planctomycetaceae bacterium
GACGACGCCCGGTTGACGCTTGATTCCTCCAAGGCAGTCACCGGCTTCTGGGCGTCGTCGGCTCCTGACGGATTCAGCACCACAGTTCAAATCCGAGGGAGTGGTGCAGTCGCGGGCATCCTTCAACCCGGCGAACACCTGCGAGTCCCTGTCTATTATGTCGGACTTGGACAACCGTGGGATATGAACGACTGGTCGGTCAACTTCTCGCTGGAGGTGTTGAACGATGACAGCGAAGTTCTGATTGACTGGGAACAGATCAAAGCGCTGCGTCCGCCGACGATCAGCCCTCAGGCGTGGGACGTCATCCATGCGAATCTCCAGGTTCAGGTGGGTGACACATGGGGCGACTACACACGAACCTTGAATGAGAACGCGGCGTATCTTGGTCAACTGGGACAGCACGTCGTCGACGATGGTGAGCTCTGGTCCTTCGAAGTCCTGCAGGCCTCCGGGCTGAGCCCCGTGTCCAACCTCTCGGCCGTTTCCGACGCTTACGTGGCTGCGCCGGGATTGCCCATCACTTTTGGCCGCGTCTATTCCCCCGGTATCAGCGATCGCTTCGAATTGGGCGTCCTCGGCCGCGGGTGGTCGTGGACGGGCGGCTGGCTGAGACTGTTGACCGTCGAGACGGACGGAAAGGTCATTATTTCCGACCAGTGTGGTTGCGGTTCCAATGCCTCGAAGGGGAGCCAGCGGATCTTCGAACCCGACCGACGCCACCCCGGAAAATACCTGTCGCAGTCCGGGGACAACGCAACATTGACGAGTCTCGCAGGAGGCCTCTATGAGCTCCGCGAGGCAAACGGCATCGTGACACGGTTCCGTGGCGACGGCCGTGTCGACTTTGTCCAGGACACCAACAGCAATCGCATCACAACGACGTGGGCCAGCGGCCAGTTGACCCGCCTGACGCACTCCGCCGGGCAGTTCCTGCAGGTCGGCTACAATGCGGCCGGCCGGATCGCAACTCTGCTCGATTCCAACGGACGCACCGTCTCCTATGCGTATGACGCCACCGGCGAACATCTGACCTCGGTCACCGGGAACGATGGCGAGATGACCCGCTACACCTATAGCACGGGGGCCGGCGCCGCACGCGAGCATGCCCTGGTGTCCATTGAATTTCCAGACGGCACAAGCGAATTCTTCACCTACGACGCGCGCGGACGGCTCGCTTCCATTGCCCTCGATGCCGGCGCACAGCCGATCCTGTTCACCTATGACACTGTCGGACGCGTCGCGGCCAGCGATGCTGTCGGCGCGACGACCAGCTACTTTTTTGATCACCTGGGACGCGTCGCCTCGTTCCAGGACGCACTGGGCCATCGGACCTTGCTCGACTTTGATGGCCGGAACCTCTCCGGCGTCACAGACGCCCTGGGGCAGAACTACACGTTTTCGTACGATACTCGCGGGAACATGATTCGCTCCACGGACCCACTTGGACAGTCGACGACGTTTAGTTACACCACCGATTTCAATCGTCTGGCCTCAGTGACTGATGCCCGTGGAAATCCCCTGAAGTATGGCTACGACAGCCGCGGTAACCTCACTTCCATTACGTACGCCGATAACAGCGCCGAGCGTTTTTCCGTCGACACCCAAGGTAACCTCGATACCTATACCAACCGCCGCGGTCAGCTTGTCGACGCCAGCTACGATGCCGCCGGGCGGCTGCTGCGCCAGGATTTCCCTGATGGGTCGTTCGTCCAGTACCTCTACAACAGTCTTGGCAACCTGGTTCAGACAATCGATCAGGACGGAGTCACGCAGATCGACTACCTCGATCCGGCGCACCAGGACCTGCCGACGACGATCACCTATCCTAATGGCCGCGCCCTCCAATACACCTATGAGCACGGCCGGCGCACCAGCCTGGTGCATCCGGACGGGTTCACGGTTCACTATCTCTATGATGCCTTCGGCCG
The DNA here is from genome assembly GCA_019636315.1 of Planctomycetaceae bacterium. Classification (GTDB taxonomy): domain Bacteria; phylum Planctomycetota; class Planctomycetia; order Planctomycetales; family Planctomycetaceae; genus JAHBXU01. The sequence continues at coordinate 1,932 of JAHBXU010000608.1, forward strand.
TCTGGAATCGCTCCGCGACGGCGACAACCAGCTGATTGTTCAGTATCAGTACGATGTGACTGGTCGCCTGGCCCGACGGACCAATGGAAATGGCACCTTCACGGAGTATGTGTACGACGCCGCCGGCCAGGTTCTGAACCTCATCAACCGTGCGCCGGACGGCTCGGTCAATTCCCGCTTCGATTATGTGTACGACCCCCTCGGCCGCCGCACGCGGATGACGACGCTCGAAGGCGTCTGGAACTACACCTACGACGCCACAGGCCAGCTCACCCGCGCGGTCTTCGCCTCGAATGATCCCGGCGCCATCCCGCATCAGGACCTGCAATACGTCTATGACGCGGTCGGCAATCGCATCCGCACGATCATCAACGGCGTCACGACAGAGTATACGACCAACAACCTCAACCAGTACGTCCAGGTGGGCACGGCCCAGTACACGTATGACCGGGACGGAAACCTGACCGCCCGCGTCGACGGCGGCGTCACCGAGACCTTCACCTACAATTCCGTCAACCGCCTGGTGGGCGTCGCCACGCCCGACGGGACATGGGACTACGAATACGACGCCTTCAGCAATCGCTCCGCCACGGTTCATAACAGCCTGCGGACGGAATTCCTCGTCGATCCATTCGGCCTGGGAGACGTGGTGGCGGAGTTCGAGAGTGGTACGACGCTGGGGGCACGGTACGTCCACGCCTTCTCTACTCTTGTCAACCAGATCAACGGTCATGGTGCAACTTACTACTATGACTTCGACGCCATCGGCTCGACCGTGGGCATGACGAGCGGCACAGGCAGCTATGTGAACCAGTATCGCTACCTGCCGTTCGGTGAGCGCTTTGATACCGGCGCTCTCATCCAGAACCCATTGACCATGAGCGGTGCCTTTGGAGTTATCAGTGACACGAATGGCCTCGTGAGTATGCGAAGTCGATTCTATGAGTCAACGACAGGGCGGTTCGTTTCGGCCGATCCGATCGGAACCAATGGTGGTGACGTCAATCTCTATCGATACGCATCAAACAATCCAGTTTCCTTTGTCGACCCAGTCGGTCTTGCGTCCATCGAAGTCGGTGGATTTGCCTCTCTCTTTGGAAGGGGCATCGGAGGGAGCTTTCAGCTTGGTACATGCGGCATCAGCATAACCGGTGCTGCGGGACAAGGGGCTGGTGGCTCCATTGGCCTTGGCCTGAATTCTGCAGATCCGGGACGGAGCGGATCCCGTCGCATCGCTGGGGGCACCGCGCAAGGGGGAGTCGGTCCCGGCGGACTCAGCGTCTCAGTTGATGATAAAGGGAATGTCGATTATGGAGGATCGTTCGGTGTTGGGGCAGGGGTACTTGTAGGAGGTTATGTCGGACGTGAGTGGAAATTTCCCTGGTGCGACATCTCCACGACAAAATGCACCGTGTGGTTTGAAGGTAAGAAAGATCCAGTTGACATCGCTTGTCAGTATGTGCAGCACTTGCTTCCCCCAGAACCACCTCGTGGGAACCGTGTTCAAAGCGTTGATGTGCCGATCCCCGCACCTGGGGACCCCAATGAAAAGACCGGACCGTTCGGCTTCGGCCCTGCCGGCTTCATCGCTCCGAACACGCTGCTCCCCTATCGTGTTGATTTC
>JAHBXU010000609.1 GCA_019636315.1 Planctomycetaceae bacterium
GGCGATTTCACCGTCAGTCCGGTTAGCGCGTTCTTCGGCCGCGCCACGGGCCTGGTCCGCGGCGTCCAGCCGGCGCTGCAGACTGGTGTTCTGGTCGGTCAGGTCCGATTGCAGACTGCTGACCTGGGCCTGCAATGTGTCGGCCTTGGCTTTCCAGCTCTGCTGAACCGAGTACACGGCGCCCGCAAACGCCATGAACACGATGCTGAGCACGAGCTGCACCACGATCAGCATTTTGCCAACGAATGTCATCTCAACACTCTCCCACGATGCGAACTGTTCCCGAGGACTTGCGGGGCCGCGTCTTACTGTCCCAGTTGCTGCCGAAGCTGTTGCTCGCGCCGCTGGGCTTTGTTCAGGTCGCCGTCGATCTGTTCAATCAAGTCGGCCATTTGACGATGAATCTGTGCGATCCGCGCCTCGTCCGCTCGCAGAACATCAAGTTGATTCTGCAGCCGGAACACATCCGCGCGGCGATTGCTCACGACGGTTTCCACCGTCTTTCCCTGGACCGTCTGCTGAACAATCTGATTGGAAAGCTGCGCTGCCTGCTGCTGGAGCGCCGCCAGGCGTTGCCGCTCCTGCTCCAGGCCGGCGGTGAGCGCTCCCCGATCCGCCGCGAGCTGGCGATCGAGCAACTGCTGGGCTTCCTGGAGGATCGGCTCGCGATTGTTCTTGGCGTTGAGTTGATCCTGCAGCTTGGTGATCTTGTTGTCGAGGGCGCCAACGATCACGCTGGGCAACACGGGCGACGATCCGACGCTGTCCCCGTCCGGCGACGTCGCCGTCCACTGAGCGTTGGGGCCCGGTGCAAAAGTAAAGCTGTATTCCGTCATCGACCGCGCCGTCGAAGCCCAGTTCGGCCCGCCCACTGAGATCACGAATGCAAATCCCATGAAGGCGACGCTGAGCACCGTGACGACGATGGCGAGGATACGACTGATCATTGGGTCTTCAGATCTGAATCCAACCTGCTGGAGGTCCGGAAGACTGACACGGGCGGACGAAACGAGCCACCTGACGTATGGCTTGCCGTCGGCGCAGGCAACAAGGCCTTCGCCGCAGCCGTCTTTCAATCATACGAGTGACGGAAAAGGAGTGTCAATCAGCCATTCCGCTGCAGGAGCAGAAACTCTCTCCCCGCGACCGATATTCACAACATCCGCCTTCTGCTGTTTTCGGCAATCCGCCGCCGCGCGGCACCACGGACTCCGCTCAGCCGGGGCAAATCCTCCGGATCGAAGTCGCTTTCGCCCATTGAACCGGGAGCACCGGTCGTAACGATTGGAACGCCAAATCTCACGAGAGGAGTCCTGCCGCCTGCGGGCGCCCCCGGCACTCCACTTCACACGCACGCGTTCTCGCTTTTCTCGCCGCGAGCCTCAGTATGAGCGACCGGATCCGTCGCTCACGCTCCGGGCTCTGACGAGGCGCTTGGGGCTACACCTCCGTCCGTTCGACCGACGTTTCGTCCTCACCCTGAATATACGTTCGCGGGCGATAGCGCTGGGCGATGACGACATACGCACAGGCGGCGATCGCCATCACCACGGTGAAGAACCAATAGTAGCTTGCACCGGGCAATCGGTTGGTGCCGTCCGCCCGCTGAATCGCCCAGTTGACCACGGCGGTGAATTCATTCCCCACCGAGACGCTGAGGAGATAGATCGACATGATAACCGACTTCATGCTGTTCGGGGCTTGCGTGTAGCTGAACTCCAGCGAGGTAATGCTGACCATGACTTCGGCAGCCGTCAGGAGGGCGTAAGCGAGCACCTGCCAGCCGATACTGGGGGCCGCTCCGTTATCAATCCAGACCTGAATTAGTCCGCTGATGGCAAACGCTGGAATTGTCAGGAACATGCCGATCCCCACCTTGCGCAGCGGCGTCAGGCGGAATACCTTGTCGATCGCGGGATAGATCACGTACGAGAACAGCGGAACCAGAATGAGGATGAACAGCGGATTCACGGCCTGCAGTTGACTCTCCAGCCAGTGGACTCCGAGCCAGTTCCGATCCATGTCCTGCGCCTGAAGCACCCAGGCAGTGGCCGTCTGATCGAACAGACACCAGAACGCTGCGATGCACAGATAGATTGGGATCAGCCGCTTGATCACAGAGAGCCCCTCGCCGGTGAACGACTCGCGGAGAAATTCGCGCCCGCGCGGCGGCACATGGACAAACCGGTTGCGGCCCATCCAGAACACGAATGTCGCAATCGCCATCAGCACGCCCGGCACACCAAATGCCAGTCGCGGCCCCGGCCCCAGGCCCACTGACGCCAGCCATTCGCCGAACGACCCGAACCAGCTGGAGAACTTCTCGGAATTGAGCAGTACGGGCGTCAGTAACGTCGAAATAAAGGCTCCCAGGTTGATTGACAGGTAGAACCAGCCGAAGACCCGACCCAGCAGATCCTTATTTGATGTTCCGAACTGGTCCCCCACGTGGGCAGAGACGCACGGCTTGATTGCCCCCATGCCAATAGCGATCAGCGTCAACCCGACTGTCAGGCCGAGACGCGTCTCATCAAGGGCCAGCGCCAAATGGCCCAGGCAATAGACGACGCTCAGTGAGAGAATCGTCAAATACTTGCCGAGGAACCAGTCAGAGACGATGGCCCCGAGCAATGGGAACGCATAACCGGCAACAACGAACGTATGCACCCAGAACTTGGCGTCCTCGTTGGACATGGGGGCCAAGCCGCCGTGAGCGTCCATCAGGTACTTCGTCATGAAGACCGTGAGGATCGCCTTCATTCCGTAAAAGCTGAACCGCTCCGCGGCTTCGTTACCGACGATGTACGGAACACCGGGCGGCATGTGGGTGATGTCGGGCGGCGTCGTGGCGTACTTCGGCATCGCGTGATCGTTGCTCTGCAAGATGGCGGGATGGGGTCGAATTCGCCGCCGGGAACACTCAGCAGTCCGACCCTGACGGAGGGAGCGGCATCATACCGTTTCCCACCGGCCGACAGAAGACGGCGCACCTGTGGCCGACACCTCCCAAGCCGCCGGCTTCGCCGACGGACGATGAGGATAACGCGGTGAGGTATTGTTAAATGACGGTTGATGAAGAAGTCTCTGATGCCTGACATGCTCTCACGCCGCGACACGGGTGAGCATGCCGAGAACCCGCAGGCCATGCCGACCCGGCTCAGGCCGTGACGGCATGTCACCCCAGGTTCCCTGAGTCTGCCGAACTCCGCTCCGACAACGCGGTGCGTCGTTCTTCGACTTCCTGTTGCCGTCTGACGATCTGCGTTAGACTTGCGTCCTGCCCCAATCCGGATGACAACGTGATCCCGTAGACACGGAAGCGTGCGACCATGCCTGAGTATTTCTCCGACGTTCCCCAGATCGCTTTTGAAGGCCCCGACAGCAGGAATCCGCTCAGCTTCAAACATTACGACCCGAACGCCGTCGTGGAGGGGCAGCGACTGGAGGACCTGTTGCGGTTCTCTGTCTGTTATTGGCACACGTTCCGCGGGACCGGAGTCGATCCGTTCGGCGCACCGACGCTCAAGAGACCGTGGGATGACGGCAGCGATTCG
>JAHBXU010000061.1 GCA_019636315.1 Planctomycetaceae bacterium
GGGACAAGTCGCCGGGACGACCGCCGAGCCCTTCACGATCAGTCCCAACGGCCGCTACGTCGCCTTCGCCACCACGCGGCAGCTCCTGTCCACGGACACCAACGGCCTCAACGACGTCTATGCGTACGACCTGCAGCAGAACCAGCTGTTGCTCGTCAGTGCGACCACGGGCGGAGTCGCCGGGGACAGGTTCTCGACGATCCTGCAGACATCGGCCGTGGGCGAGGGACACAACATCTTCAGTGATGATGGACGGTATCTGGTCTTCAGCAGCGATGCGACGAACCTCGTCGGCGCCGGCGGCGTAGGGAGCGCCGTTTATGTCCGCGATCTTGAGAACGGGACGACCGTTCTGGCCAGCATCAAGGCCGATGGCACGCCGGCCGGGGGGTTTGGCCACGCGATCAGCGGCGACGGCGGCCGCATCGTGCTGATCACCAACGTGCCGTTGCTCCCCGAAGATACGGACAGCGGGCATGACGTCTATGTTCGCGATCTGACGACGCAGACGACCACGCTGCTGAGTGGTCAGGCGGGTGTCTTCGGAGGAGCGCGGCCGACGATCAGCCGCGATGGCCAGCACGTACTCTTCTCCACGACCGACATCACCGGAGTCCATCTCGTCCACTACGACCTGACGACCGGAACGACTCACACGGTGCATTCCGGCAGCGACCTCTCGTATGTCGCCAATCTCAGCGACGATGGGCGCTATATCGCCTTCCTGGAGACCACGGTTGCTCCCAACGGCTTAACTTCCGTGAGCAATCTGCTGTTCCATGACAGCGTGGAACAAACAACAACCGTCGCCAGCCTCAATGCGTCCGGAACCGCCGCCGCGAACCGCGGCGTCCTGTTCGTGCGCCCGCAGATCGACGCGTTCGGCAGCGTCGTCGCTTTCGCCAGCGAGTCGTTCGATCTCATCGAAAGTGATACCAACGGCCGCACCGACATCTTCGTCTTTACACGCCCGCTGGGCGGCGGATCGCTGCGCGGCGAGATCTTCTCGGATACCGACGCCAGCGGTGATCGCAACGGAGACGAAGGATTCCTCTCCGGCTGGCGTGTGTTTCTCGATACCAACCTGGACGGCATTCGGCAGTCCGACGAAACACAGGTGATCACCGCGGCCAATGGACAGTACGCCTTCACCGGCCTGGTGCCTGGAGCCTACCGCATCGTCGCGGAGCAGCGCGACGCCTTTGTGCAAACGGCTCCTTTGACGATGACCTATGATGCCGAAATCCTTGCTGATGAAACACTCGCCGGGCTCGACTTCGGTTTCCAGCAGCAATTCGCCGACCTCGTTGCCGAGGGTGTGTTCTTCCCGGTCATCGGCGGCTTCCCCGGTGAATCGGTATTGATCGAATGGTTCGTGTCGAACCTGGGCGACTATAACGCCACCGGCAACTGGCAGGACGCCGTATACCTCAGCAAGGATCACTCCCTCAGCCCCGACGACGGTCTGCTGGGCACGTTCCTGCACACCGGCGGACTGGAAGTCGGCGATTTTTATACGGGAAGCCTGACGGTCACGATGCCGGCGGCTCTGCCGGGTGACTATTACTTTCTTGTCGAAACAGATCGCCGCGGGCAGGTTCCGCAGAACGATCGGACGAACGATCTCGCGACCGCGGTGGATCCCGTGACCCTCGACATTCCCGAGTTGCCCGTGGATTTCGATCTCGCCGGAACGCTGCACGGACCCGGCCAGAAGCAGTTCTATAAGATCGTCCCGCCAGCCGATCGATCGCTGCAGGTCACGCTCGACACGCTCGCCGCCAGCGGTGCGGCGGCAATCTATGTAAGCCGCAACTCCCTCCCCACACCCGGAAACTTTGACTTCCGCGGCCAGTCGTTCGAGCCGGACGCAAGTCTGCTGATCCCGCGAACCGTCGCCGGCAGCGTCTACTATGTAATGGTCGAAGGGCAGTTCGGCGACGCGGCAAGTTCAGGATTTACACTCTCGGCCCGGTTGCCCGGTTTCAATGTCGGCGAGATTGCTCCGGCTGTCGGTGGGAACACCGGCCGCGTGACCGTTCGCATTGACGGCACGGACCTCACTGCCAACACAACCGTCCGGTTGTTCAAGGATGCGACAACGCTCGACGCCGTCGCCATCGACTTCCGCGACGCCTCGCATCTGTACGCGACGTTCGATCTCACCGGCGTCGCGACGGGCAGCTATCATCTGTTCGTGTTTGACGGTCCGGCCAATGACCTGGTCGTCGACGCGTTTGAAGTCGTTCCCGGAGTGGAGAATCCCCTCAAGCTCGGGCTGATCGTACCGGCCAACTTCCGCCCCAGTCGTTATACACCGTTCACCGTCGAGGTGACGAACACCAGCAACGTCGATGTCCCCGCTCCGTTGCTCCGCGTCAGTTCGCAAGACGCGCTCATCCGACTGAGCGAGCAAACCGATGCCGGCATCCCCACGCGTGACTTTATCGCCTCAAGTGCCGAGGGCCCGGCCGGCATCCTCCGCGCCGGCCAAACCGTTCGCATCTCGCTGTTGTTCCTCTCCAACAATCCCGAAGGCGCCCCCGCCCACTTCCGCCTGGAATCGCCAAGCGATCGTAGCGACAGCATCGACTGGGACGCGATTAAGGAGGAAATGCAGCCGTCTTACATGTCGGACGAAGCGTGGGACATCGTGTTTGATCGCTTCCGCGCAGCCGCCGGCGACACGGTCGAGGACTTCCAGAACCTGCTCGCACAACGAGCCAGTTATCTCAGCCGACTGGGAATTCCGACCTCGGATCCGGCACGGCTTATGACATTCGCCATCGCCGAAGCCAACAACCTGGTCGTGGCCAACCTGCAGTCCAACGGCGCCGACGTGTCTGCGCTGACGCCGGGCGTGGCGCTGCGCGTGGACCGCATCTTCCGTCAGTCCATTGCGGATCGATATCGGCTCGGCCCGCTGGGGCGCGGCTGGATGCATAGCTGGGAAATCGCTCTCAGCTTCGATAGCGACGGCAATGCAGCGATCAGCCATGCGGGCGGGGTCCGGGTCTTCACCCGTCAACCGAATGGGACTTATCTCTCCGCGTCCGGCGACGTCGCAGTGCTCTCATTCACGAACGGAGCCTACCAGTTGCGGGAAGTGCACGGCGAGATTCTCGTCTTCCGCCCGGACGGCAAGATCGGCTCTCTGACCGATCGCCTGGGCAATGCGGTCACGGCGAATTACGACGCCTCGGGTCAATTGGAGACATTGAACCATACGAGCGGCGCCTCGATCACGTTCACTTACGACCTGAATGGCCGACTGGTGGAAGCGACGGACTCGGACGGTCAGTCCGCGATCTATGTCTACGATGGCGAGCATCTGATCCGTGTCGAGACCGACCACGGCGTCATGGAGTACAGCTACCTCACAGGCGATACGCCCGCGCGGGAGCATGCGATCGTTTCCGCCTCGCAAACCAACGGTCGCACGTTGTTCATGCAATATGATGCCGAGGGCCGCGTCATTCGTACGGAGTACGACGGCGGCGAACAGGTGCTCGAATATGAATACGGGCCGTTCTCCGAACTGACCGTCCGACAGGCCGACGGATCGTTTGTCACGGCATCCTTCAACGATGAAGGACAGGTGGAGTTGATTCAGGACAGCGAGGGACGCACCATCGCCTACGACTACGATGCCAACTTCCGCCTGAAACAATTGACGCTTCCGACGGGCGACGTGCACCTCTTCTCTTTCTGCGCCTGCGGCAGCCTGCTTTACACGCAGAACCCGCAGGGTGACGAAGTCTCCATGACGTACGATCCTGAGTTCCGGTTGCTCACGAGCATCCGCGACGGGGCCGGAAACGTCACCGAGTACATCCGCAACGCAAATGGCGTCCTGCAGTCCATCCGCTATGCCGACCAGTCCGAGAAAACGTTCACCACGGACAATCAGGGCAACGTGACCGGCGTCGTTGATCGTCGGGGGAACGTGATCGGATTCACATATGACGCCCAGGGACAACTGCTGCGGAAGGACTTTGAGGACGGTTCGTTCCAGGAGTACACTTACGACAGCCGCGGCAACCGCCTGACCGCCAGCGACAACGGCTCCGTCATCGAAATGGAGTACGACGCACTGGATCGCATGACGCGCGTCGCGTATCCCAACGGCCGCTTCCTTGAGTTCACTTACGATGCATTCGGCCGGCGGACGAGCAGCATCGATCAGGACGGCTTTGAGCTGCGTTACGAGTTCGACATCCTCGGCCGCCTGCAAACGGTGAAGGATGGAAACGACGGGCTGCTGACCTCGTACGAATTCGATGCGTTCGGTCGACTGTCCCGCAAGAATTTGGGAAGCGGCGCGTTCACCACCTATGCGTATGACAGCCTCGGCCTGCTGTCGAGCCTCGTGAATCATGCCCCCGGGGGCAGCATCAGCTCGCGCTTCGATTACACGTACGACCGACTGGGCCAGGTCTCAAGCATGACGACGCTCGACGGCGTCACGACCTATGAGTACGACCTCGGCGGCCAGTTGACGCGCGCGACCCTGCCTGGCGGACGGACACTGGTGTACGAGTACGACCGCGCCGGCAATCGGACCCGCGTCATCGACAGCGGCGTCGAAACGACGTACGTCAGCAACAATCTCAATCAATACACGAGCGTCGGAGAAACGACCTATACATACGACGCCGACGGAAACCTCGCCACGCGCTCCGATTCCACCGGGACGACCACGTATTCGTTCGACGCGCAGGGCCAGCTCATCGGCTTCACCGGTCCCGACGGAACCACATTGTATGAGTACGACGCCCTCGGTCGTCGCGCCGCGACCGTACGCAACGGCGTGCGGACCGAGTTCCTGTATGACCCGGCGGACCTGGGCACGATCGTCGCGGAGTACGATTCGTCGGGAGTCGCCATTGCCAATTACATTCAGGGGGCCGGACTCATCGGTCGTGTCGGTCAGGATGGACTGTCCTTCTACGAATTTGACGCCGTCGGCAATACGGCCGCACTGGTGGATGACTTCGGCAACACGCTCAACGAATACCGTTACCTTCCCTTCGGAGAAATCGCGTCTCAGACAGCCGGCGTATCAAACCCGTTCACCTACAGCGGGGAATTCGGCGTCGTCGATGAAGGCGGCGGCCTGTACCAGATGCGGGCCCGCTTCTACGACGCCGGCACGGGGCACTTCCTGTCGAACGACCCGAGCGGGCAGGTCGCGGGCGGCATCAACCTCCGCCAGTACGCGATCAACAATCCGGTGACTTATGTCGATCCGTTCGGATTCCGCAGCTATATCGCCATTCAGCGCCTGGCCGGCAAGGGAGCAGGTCCCCTGGATATCATCGGATCCCGGACGGGCGTTTGCTTCGCCCATGCGGAGATCTTTATTGACAATGGCAACGGCGGATTTGACAGCGGATTCTATGGGACAACCAATACCGTGACGAATCCCATCGACGCGTTCGGCTCGGAAGGAGGATTCGGGATCCGTCAAAAGCCCGAAAACCTTGGCGACTATGAAATTCGCGACACCTTCGAGAACGATCGGCTGCTTCGGCGTGTCATTCATGAAGTCAATCTCGAGTCGCAGTACTACGGAATCATACCGACCCCCGGCAACACCGATAACTGCCTGACCTTCGCCAACCGCGTGCGGTATCGGTACATGATCTACCGATTCATCGACTGGGTGACCAACACGGAGACGGAAAGTGAAAGTCTGATGTCGCGCGACCCGAACGACATCACCGGTCCCGCCGGATATGGGGATCAGAACTACACCATCGGCGACCACGTCTTCCCGTACACCATCCGCTTCGAGAACGATCCGGAACAGGCCACGGCCCCCGCTCAAGAGGTCTTCATCACGCATCAGCTCGACGCCGATCTGGACTGGACCACATTCGAACTCGGCGACGTCGGGTTTGGATCGATGGTCATCAGTGTCCCCGCCGGCCGCAACGAGTACGAGACGCGGGTCAACTATCAGAACCAGGATGGAACCCCACTCCTCGTTGACTTCCACGCAGGACTCGACCTGACCACCGGCATCGTCACCTGGTCCTTCCGCTCCGTCGACCCGATCCACGGCGGATTGCCCGACGGCGTGTTCGACGGCTTCCTCCCGGTCAATGATGAAACCGGCCGTGGCGAGGGCTTCGCACAGTTCTTCGTCCGCACCAACTCCGGCCTGACCACGGGAACGAGAATCGACGCCCAAGCATCCATCGTCTTCGACATCAACGCCCCCGTCATCACCAACGTGTTCACGAACACCATTGATGTGGGGGCGCCGTCGAGCGCCGTTTCGACGCTGCCGGCCCAACTCGCCACGGAGACATTCCTTGTTTCGTGGACTGGCACGGACGATTCGGGTGGCTCAGGAATCGCCACGTTCGACATCTTCGTCTCGATCGACGGTGGACCGTTCCTGCTTTGGCTGGATGACGTCTCCAACCTGTCCGAGGATTACACCGGCCAGTTCGGCAGCACCTACGCCTTCTACTCCATCGCCACAGACAACGTCGGCCATGTCGAGGCGGCGCCACTGACGGCCGATGCACAAACGACTCTGGCGTCATCGACGGCTGTCGTCGTCAGCGCGCAGGTCAACGGACCGGCAAATCCCAATCGGTCCAGCATTCGCGAGTTGACCATTCAATTCGATCAGGCGGTCACTGTGACATCGGCCGGCGCACTCGTGCTGTTCAACCACACCACCGGTCAGAGCGTGAGCATCGCCGGAGCAACGCTCCTGGGGAACGGGACGACCACGATCACCTGGCTGCTTGCCGATGGTCCCGGAGGCATGACGGACATCGTGCTTCCGGACGGGCGCTATACCGCCCAACTGGCCGCGAGCGCAACGACGCCCGGTCTCGCAAGCGACTTCGAATTTGACTTCCACAAACTGAAAGGCGACGTCGACGGCGACGCTCTGGTCAACTTCAACGACTACTACGAAGTGCGAATCAACTTCGATACGTCGGGAGCCGCATACCGACCCGGCGACGCCGACGGCGACGGCGTCGTCAACTTCAACGACTATTCCTCCGTACGCGAAAACTTCGACGCCGGACTGCCACCGCGACCTTGACCGACCGGAGAGAATCCATGCGCGCCGCTGGCCCCGCCAGTATCTCCATCCCTCAACCAGGCGAGTTTTCACCAGGCGAGTTTCTCCGAGCCGCGCCGGACATGATGGCAACCCGGCACGCGCGTTCTTGGGTTTGCGAACCGGCATGGAGCGAGTAGACTGTCCCCGGCGACCAACATCGGCGATGCGGGGTCTCGCATGTCCAGCGCACCTTTACGTTGGCGTCCTGCCGCGAGCCTGCTTGTCCAATGGAAAGCGAATGCCACGTTAGACCGCGCACTCGAACAACCGCCAAACCCGCGGCAGGACAATATCCGGAGAAATAAGAAAACGGAGAGGTGACAGAGTGGCCGATTGTGCTGGTCTCGAAAACCAGTGTGCCGGTAACGGCACCGGGGGTTCGAATCCCCCCCTCTCCGCTTATGATCAATTGACTCAGTCGGCAATGAGTCACAAATCCGCCTGCCGGTTCCGCCGGCTCATCGTTGTCACCGATCGGCATGTTTGAGCAGCCGCACCGGTAACGGTTTTCGCGGCGTGAGGGGATGGCGGAAGGGGGGACCACATCGTCGGTTCCGGTCGCGTGGAGTGCCTGCTGTTGGGGATCAGCGATGGGTCCGATCCGCAGTTGCGGGAGGCGGTCGACGGCCACCGACAGATCATACAGACCGGCGTGACAGTAGTAGCCGATCGTCAGTTCGACCGTCGAGTGCCGCGCCAGCGTCTGCATTACCTTGGGGGATGCGCCCGATCGGCCGAGCGGTGACTGGTAAGTATGACGGAGCGAGTGAAAGTCTGCATAGTGGCCATTAGAGTCCTGCCACGTGAGGAAGTCCGATCGCTGCCGGTTCTCCCGCTCATCCTCACCATCAGTTTCGGTAACCATCGCCTGTAATGTTCGCTCGACAGCGGAATTCGACCGGTTGAACATGGTTGGTGATTCACCTGCTCGACAAATCAGCGCGGCTTTATACCCTGACCGAATTAGGGATGCCCGAGGAGACATTCGTACGATTCCGCCGCTTGATCTCGCTGCAGCATGGGCTCCTGCTGGTAACTGGTCCCACCGGGAGCGGCAAGAGCACGACCTTCGAAGCACGCGCAGCCACATTCTCCGGACCGAGAACAGGATTGCGATTCTCCACGCTGCGGACCAGAATGTCAGCGAGCACCACTAACGACGTTCGAGACTGTCGCGATGCGAACCGCCGTCCTTGTCATCGCAATACTCCTCGCTCATGCCGCGCTGCTGGCGTATTCGGCAACCACGCACTCGCCGACCATCGATGAGCCCGGGCATCTGGTGGCCGGATTGGTGCACTGGGAGTTCGGCCGGTTCGATGTCTACAAAGTCAATCCGCCGCTCGTACATTACATCGCGGCTCTGCCCGTCATCGCGGCGGGATATGAAGCGGACTGGAGCGAGTTCTATGACCATCCGGGAGCGCGGCCCGAGTTCAGCATGGGGTCGGCCTTCATCCGCGCCAACGGCGAACGGGCGATCTGGCTGTTCACCCTCGCCCGCTGGGCCTGCATCCCCTTTAGCCTCGTCGGTGGACTGTTCTGCTTTCTCTGGTCGCGCGAGCTATGGAGCAGCGATCTGGCCGGACTGGTTTCGCTCACGCTGTGGTGCTTCGAGCCGAACATCCTGGCCCATGGCGAACTCATCACCTGCGACTGCGCGGCGGCTTCGTTCGGACTGGGCGCCGGGTACTACTTCTGGCGATGGCTGCGAATTCCGACCTGGAGCCGCGCGACCACAGCCGGTCTCACCCTCGGCCTCGCGCTCCTCACGAAGACGGTCTGGATCATCCTCTTCGGCCTCTGGCCCGTCTTGTGGCTGTTCTGGCGGGCGACATTCCGATTTCAAATCTCAAATCTCGAATCGTCACCGCAACCCTCTCCACCCGCCACTCACCACTTACCACTCTCCAGCTTCGCCCAGCTCGCCGCCCTCCTGCTGCTCGGCCTCTACCTCCTCAACGTCGGCTATGTCTTCGACGGCACGTTCACGCGGCTCAAGGATTACACGTTTATCAGCAACGCCCTGACTGCAAAGGAGGAACGTCGCACGCCGGGCAATCGCTTCGCCGACTCGTGGCTGGGCCAACTCCCGGTCCCGCTGCCCAAACCGTTTGTCGAGGGGATCGACGTGCAAAAGAGCGACTTTGAGGGGATGCACGCCAACTATCTTCGCGGCGAGTGGCGTTCCGGCCGCGGCTGGTGGTACTACTATTTGTACGGCTTGGCCGTCAAGACGCCGCACGGTACGCAGTTCTTGCTGTTAATGGCGATTGTCCTCATGATACTTCGCTCAGATAAGCATTCTCACGCCCACGGGTTGCAACCCGTGGGCGTGCGCGACATCGTGATGCTGCTCACCCCCGCCGTCGCCGTGCTCGTCCTGGTGAGCGCAGAGCACCGGATGAACGCCCACGTGCGCTATGTCCTCCCGGTGCTGGGGTTCCTGTTCGTGTTCATCGGCAGCGTGGCCGTCACGCGGTCCGCGTCATCGCAGTCCAGAGTGCACATCACGCCCGGTTGAAGTCATTCAGCAACGTTTTAGCGAGTTGCTGCGACAGGAAGTTATGGTGACTCACCACTCACTCGAATTACTGCTTCAGTCGCGTAAAGTGTTCCGAATCTGAGTGCTTTTACGCAATCTGAGTTTTATAGATTTTTCTACAGACATGTCACTTGACAATCCGACGGGGGGGGGCGCAATATCATGACCGCTGGCGTACCTCTCTCAGCTTCTCGCTAATCGCCAGTTTCCATGTCAGCCCGTCGGAGGAGCCTGCCATGTCCCGCGTTCGCGGCCTCCTGATCGCGACGGCCCTGCTGGCCGCCATCACCAGCACGCTCCGCGTCTACCCCCACCAACTGGCCTACTTCAACGAACTCGCCGGCGGCCCGGAGAATGGGCATACGCATCTGCTGGGGAGCAACCTAGAGTTCGGTCAGGATCTGCTTACGCTCAATGACATCGGCTTGGACCCGAACGTAAGAATGCAGATCAACGTGTTTGGGGTGTCGGAATTCGACCCTCCCAATTCGACGCACATTGATGTGCGGTCAGTTCCAGCAGCGTTTCGATTGACCGCCCAGTATCCGCGTCATACTGCGCGCACCTGGCCCGACGAAGAGCCGGGCGTGCTGGTCCTGGGGGCCAGGGCACTGATGCAGCCGGAATTGGAAGCGGTGCGCCACTTGATTGTGGAACGCGCCGAACGAATCGGATACTCACTGTTCGTCATCCGCAACTTTCCACCTGGACCTCCGGCTCTTCAGCCTTGAGAGTCATGCGCACGTTTCCCGTTTCTCTGGATTCTACGAAGGGAGGCAACGATGTCTCGGTCATCACTCGCGACGCTTCTGGTCCTGTGCGGCACACTGGGGATGCTAGTGGCGACGCCAGTCGATACCTTTGCAAGGCTTCTCCCAGCGGAGCGACTAGTCGGTTCTGGAACATGCCAGAATCAATGTGTTGAAGACGCACCGAAAACAAGGCACCAATGCGCCACGTCGAGTGGCGGGTTTCCGAGTTGGTCTAATTGTACCACTGGTGGAAACGTGTGTATTGTGACTGCCTTGTTCGGCGCGAGATGTCCCCCAGACGGTGACGCCGACTGTACTGGTGTGCATGATACAGAAGCTGTCTGCTTTGAATATGAAGTTTACAATGCGCCGGGATGTCATGCGATTGCTGCTTCTGCGACAACGTACGGTCCTTGTGACGTTGGGTGCGCCCCCTCCTCTACTCCATGCCCGCTCTTTAGTACGGAAAATCCTGTCAAGTGCCCGGGGGAAAGCGGTGGAAACCCCGTTGGTGAAGGCACTGATCGAGGACCAGTCCTAAGTATGAATTTGGGTAGGTTCCATTGTCCCTGACAAATTGCAGGTGTCGGTATCCCTCGCATCTATGGTCCCCTCATCTTTATAATGTGACATGGCCGCAGATAAACAAGTGCAAGCGAAGGATTT
>JAHBXU010000610.1 GCA_019636315.1 Planctomycetaceae bacterium
TGCGGACGCCAGCCAAGCTGGCGTGTCGCCTTCGTGTAATCAACGACGTTGGACCGGAGGTCGCCGGGCCTTGCGGGGCCGTGTTCCAGTTCCGGCACCACAATGGTGGACCCCTGTTGCCGCAGCCAGTCCTGGCATTCCCGACGGACGACGGCGGCCAACTCGTTGACGTCGGTGGTGACGGCCGTCCCGATGTTGAAGGCTGAAAATCCCTCGGGGAGGTCGACGGTCAGGGCCAGTCGATTGGCTTGGGCCACATCGGGACCGTACACGTAGTCCCGGTCGTACTTTCCGTCGCCGTTGATGCGGGCCCGTTCTCCGGCCAGCATTTTCTGGCAGAAGATGGCCACCACGCCCGCTTCACCGTGCGGGTTCTGTCGAGGGCCGTAAACGTTCGAGTAGCGTAGTGCGACCGCCTTCAGACCGTGCTCACGGACGAAGAATTTGAGATACAGTTCGCCCGTCAGCTTGGTGATTCCGTAGGGGGAGATGGGATTCGGCGGCGTCTCTTCCGGAGAGGGTTCCGTGACGTCGCCGTAAAGGACGCCTCCCGACGATGCGAACACAAACC
Source organism: Planctomycetaceae bacterium (assembly GCA_019636315.1). GTDB lineage: Bacteria > Planctomycetota > Planctomycetia > Planctomycetales > Planctomycetaceae > JAHBXU01. The sequence goes on from JAHBXU010000610.1 coordinate 572, forward strand.
GGCCGACCTGATGCCGATGCGCCTGCTGCAGGACATTCAACAACCCGAGCACGTTGACTTCCGCATCGAACATCGGGTTCGCGACGGAACGGCTGACGGACAACTGGGCCGCCTGATGGCAGACTCCGTCCGGCCGAAACTCGCTGAAAGCGTTCGCGACCCCCGCTTCGTCACGAATATCCGCCTCGAACAACGGCACGCCGTCGGGGAGATTGTCGCGACTTCCGCTCGACAGGTCGTCGAGAGCCGCACATTCGTGCCCGGCTTCGACGAGCGCGTCGATAATATGGCTGCCGATAAACCCGGCTCCGCCCGTCACCAGCACGCGCATCGTCATCTCCTGCTTGTACCAGCGATATGGTTCCTTCCGCGACGCGGCCCGCGGCCGCCTCCGGGCCGCTCCCGGGAAATTCTGGCGTCATCCTAACGATTTGTGTCGGTGCCACAACAGATGATTCCGGAACCGGTCGAACGCGATCGAAGCGCCCACCGGAAAGTCACTTCTAATGCTGCTATTCGGTTTCGTGGAGAACAGTGCTGCCATCGTTTCCACTCCCACGCCAACGGTTCTGACGTCGGGCATTTGCGGTCCGTCACACGTGTCTCGCCGGGAAAGCCTGCGAAAACTCCAATTGATTTCTCGACGCAGAGCCGCCGGATGGGGATTCCGCTGGGCATGACATGCCCATTCAGCCGCATCCCCGTCTGACTCCTCGCCGCCGCGGGACGCCTTGTGCAGTGATCGGCTATTGATCGACCATTCAGGCTTGGTAGACTGACTTGGGCCGTTCGCGTCCGATACCCTCGTATCACTCAAGAATCCCGATCCTGATGAACTTACATTGGTTGGTGCGACGGCGACGTTCGGCGTCCGGGAATGTGGTTTGGTCCGCACCCCCTGTATGCCGATTATCTGGGACCCTGCGGCGGCGGATTGTCGGCATCGGGCTGACCATGATTGTTGGGCTGCTGCTGCATCCGATCGGTCGTGCCGACGAGCCGGTGGCCGCGGACATCCTGCTGAAGAACGGCATTCTCATCGATGGCACCGGAGCCGCGCGCCGGACCGGCGACGTCGCCATCCGAGGTGACCGGATCGTCGCTGTCGGCAAGTTTCAGGTCACCGGAACTCCGCAGCTCGTCGACTGCACGGGCCTGATCGTCGCTCCCGGGTTCATCGACCTGCATAACCATAGCGACGAGCAGATACTCAAGCCCGATACCCGGTCCAATCTCAGCTCGCTTTCTCAGGGATGCACGACCGTCGTCACTGGCAACTGCGGCGCCGGACCCGTCAACGCCGCTGCGTATTTTGAGGCCATCGAGAGCCACGGCGCCGGCACGAACGTCGCACATCTCCTCCCGCAGGGGACGTTGCGGCAGGAGGTCGTCGGTCTGGCCAATCGGCCGGCGACTGAGGACGAATTGGAAAAGATGCGTGCTCTGACGCGGCAGGCAATGCAGGACGGCGTGTGGGGCATGTCGACAGGGCTGATTTACGTCCCCGGTTCATACTCAAACACCGACGAGCTTGTCGAAATCGCCAAGGTTGTCGGCGAGCAGGGGGGCATCTACGCCCGCCATATGCGGGACGAAGGCGTCGAATTGCTTGCGGCCGTCAACGAGTTGCTGGAGATTGGCCGCCGCGCCGAGCTTCCGGTGCACGTCTCACATATCAAATCGAATGGACAGGATGCCTGGGGACTGATCCGCCAGGCGGCTCAGATGATCGAGACCGCGAGGAAGTCCGGGCAACGCGTAACGGCCGATCAGTATCCTTATATCGCATCGAGCACGTCGCTGCTGGCCACGGTGATCCCGGCTGCCGCGCGAGCCGACAGCCGCGAGGAGTTTCTCAAAAGACTGAACAGCAAGGAGCAGGGAGCATCGATCCGCGCCCACATCGAGAGCGTTCTTGCGAAAAAGGAAAATGGTGTTCTGATTCGTATCGCCCGCTATGAAGATCGCCCTGATTGGGTGGGCCGCAATCTCCTGGAGATTGCCGAGGAAGAAGGCATCACGCCGGTCGAACTGTGCGTGCAGATCGCCCAGACCGGCCACGCACAGGTCGTCAACTTCGGCATGAGCGAAGACGATGTACGCTTCGCGATGCAGATCCCGTGGGTGGCGACGGCCTCCGATGGACGGGCCGCCATCCCAGGCTCCGATCGGCCGCATCCCCGGTATTATGGCACGTTCGCCCGCAAGATCGGATTCTACGCGTTGGAAGAGAAAGTGCTCACTCTGGAGCAGGCGATTCGCAGTTGCTCTGGCCTGCCCGCGGAGATTCTCGGATTGCCCGGTCGCGGCGTCCTCGCTCCGGACGCCTTTGCCGACGTCGTGGTGTTTGACCCGACGACATATCGCGATACGGCCACGTTTGACGATCCCCACCGCTATGCGACCGGAGTGCGGCACCTCTTTGTGAATGGAAAATGTGTGATTAGCCAGGGGTATCCGACAGGCGCCCTGGCAGGGCGCGTATTGCGGCACGAGCTGCCCAAGGAAGCCCCATGACCGGCCGTGCCGTCTCGCCGCGGCTGCTGGTGAGTGTGCGTTCTGCCGATGAAGCTCGTTCCGCGCTCGAGGGCGGGGCCGACATTATCGACGTGAAGGATCCGCACCGGGGCTCACTGGGCCGCGCCGATGCCTCGGTTATTGCGGAACTGGCAACCGGTAAGGAATTTGTCGACTCGCAAATCCCGCTGAGCGTGGCGCTGGGTGAAGTCCAGGAGTGGAACGAATCGGATGAGCTCGACCTGCCGGGGAACGTCACGTTCGCCAAACTGGGTCTTGCCGGACTTCAACGAGACGCAGATTGGACCGCGCGTTGGACACGGGCGCGGGAGTCCTCTGAGCGGCGCACTGCTGCGCCGATCGGCTGGATCGCCGTCATCTATGCCGATGCAGCCAATGCCGGTTCGCCGCCGGCGCAGCAAGTTCTCGAAGCAGCCGCGGCGACAACTTGTGCCGGAGTGCTG
>JAHBXU010000611.1 GCA_019636315.1 Planctomycetaceae bacterium
CCACTCGGCGACACAGTTCCCCGATTTCTTCCATGCGACGATCGATGGCAAGGCGGCCCCGGGCGTGATTGGCGATGATGCCTGGTTGCAGGGGGACTACCTGACAAAAATTCAGAAGCGTGGCGCCGCCGTGATTGAAGCCCGCGGCGCGTCGAGCGCCGCTTCGGCCGCCAACGCAGCCATCGACACGGTCAAAGCGGTCCGCAGCCAGACTCCCGCCGGTGAATGCTTCAGCGCGGCGATCTGCAGCGACGGCAGCTACGGAGTCGACAAGGGCCTGATCTTCGGCTTCCCTCTTACGAGCGACGGCCAGAAGTGGTCGATCGAGCAGGGCATCCAGCACAACGCGTTCGCCCAGGAGAAGATCAACGCCACGCTCAACGAACTCCGCGAAGAACGCGATACGGTGAAGGACCTGCTGCCGGGCTGACTGCGGCGCTGATGCTCACTGTCCTCCGGTGTTTTCAGAGATTGTGTGAAGGATGGGTGTCCGGGGCTGAACCGAAGGGAAGCCCCGGCGACTTCCGGGGTTTCGCTCCTGACGTCGCTCCAACCCCGGCCACCCTTCCGGCTTCTCCGCCTGGTTTGCGAAGGCGTTCTCAACATCGTCCGACGGCGGAGCCGCCGGCTTGGGATCTCGTTGTCCGGACGTCCGCTATGTCAGAATCTCGGTGATCGGTTGAGCGCTGGGGTCGACCAGCCGGATGGGGCGCGCGACGTTGGAGATGTTCTGCTTCATCGGATCGAGTCCCATTGCCCGGCAGATGGTGGCCAGCAGATCTTCGGTCGCCACGGGGCGGTCTTCGACGGATAAGCCGTCGTCGCTGGTGCGGCCGACGATCTGTCCGCCCCGGATGCCGCCGCCGCCGAGGACGGCCGACCAGGCCTTGGGGTAATGGTCGCGGCCGACTTGCGGATTGATCACCGGAGTGCGTCCGAATTCCCCCATCCAGACGACGAGCGTCGTCTCCAGCAGTCCCCGTTCGTCGAGTTCCTGCAGAAGGGCGCTCCATGCCTGATCGAGCGTGGCCGAAAGCCGCTCGACGGCATTGAAGTTGTCGTAATGCGTGTCCCACCCGCCGAGCGTGACTTCCACGAACGGCACGCCGCGCTCCAGCATGCGCCGCGCGAGCAGACACCCCTGGCCAAACTGACTCGTGCCATAACGTTCCTTGCATTGAGCCGATTCGCCGCTGAGGTCGAACGCCTCGGTCGCAGACGGGCTCATCAAGCGCGTGCTCCGTTCGTAGGCGCTACGGTGTCCGTCCGCCGCGGGACCCGGGTGTTGATCCAGAAACGAGCGTTCCATCTGCCGCAACAGGTCGAGCCGCGCAAGCGACTGGCCCACGGAGACCGACGACGGGGCCGCCAGATTGTCGACGCGGAGCATGGTCTCGCCGTCTTCTGAACTCCCGCCGATCATGAGCGGCGCGTGATGGGGGCCGAGAAATCCGGCCGGCGGCATTCCCGCGCGGAACAGGCCGCGCGGTAGAATGCTCACATAGTTGGGCAAATCGGACGATCGGTCAGCGTGTTCGTGCGAGACAAGCGAGCCCAGCACGGGGAACTGGATCGGTCCTTGTGGAAGGTACCCCGTTCGCAGATGGTCGCGCGCGCGGCCGTGATCCCCTTCCCGCGTGCTCATCGAGCGAATGACCGACAGGCGGTGCATCCACTGGGCGGTGCGGGGCAGGTGCTCGGAGATAACAATACCGGGGACGCTCGTCTCGATCGGGGAGAACGGTCCGCCGTGTTCGTGCCCCGGCTTGAGGTCGAACGTATCCGTCTGACTGGGGCCGCCGTTCATCCAGAGCAGGAGGCACGAGCGTGGAGGCCGCGACGCCGTTTCGCCGGCCGCCGCCATGCGGCTGAGCCACGAGGCCCCGGCCATGCCGGCGGCAGTCCGCGTCATCCACCCGCGCCGCGTCCAAGTTGTCTGGAGTCCCAACATGCTGTCTCCGATCGGCGTCCCGTCGTGATCAATGATTCCAACGAAATTCGGCGGTATTCAGCAACATCCAGAGAATGTCGCCGAGTGCACGCCCCTGGTCGGCTTCGTCCGCGGTGATGTACTGTTCCAGCCGCGCCATCTCGTCCGGCGAGGCGTGGCGGGAGACGGTTGACAGGTACAACTCATCAATGCGTTCGGACGTGCTGAGTTCCGTATTTGAGGTCAACCGCCCCAGCAAGCGACTGGTCTCGGGCGTGACGGCCTGATCGACAAATCCACCGTTCATCAGGGCGAGCGCCTGGGCGACCGATGTGGAGGGGTCGTCGCCGATGTCGTGGTCGGGAAACAGTTCCACAAACCGCCGGCGTGCGGGGTCCTGGCCGCGGCCGACAGCGGTCCCGGTGGCCGGTGGTTGGTAACCGACTGCCAGTGCGAGGCTGTCAAAAAACTGTTCGCCGTTCAAAGGCTTCACCGGCATTGCAGCGAACGAACTACGATCCTGCTGGCTCTCATGTGTGATGCGACTCGTCCGCTGGTACGCGTCCGATGTGCAAATGGCACGGATCAGCACGCTCAGATCGAACTGCGACTCTGCAAACGATGTCGCCAGAACGTACAGTAGCTCCGGGTGGCTGGGTGAGTTGGAGGCATGCATGTCGTCCACGGGCGTGACGATGCCGGTGCCCATGAGTTGACCCCAGATACGGTTGGCGATCGCCTGCGCGAAGTAGGGGTTCTCCGGCGACGTGATCCATTCGGCCAGCGCCACCCGCGCACTTTGCCCGGGGGCTGCCACCGGTTCCGAGCCGTCGAGGAACAGCACGGGGGCCGTTTCGGTCGAATTCATCAGAGGGATCGTGCGTCGCGAGGCGTCCTCATACAGCGGCGCAAAGGCCCCGCGTCCTCGTCGCTGAATCCCTGCGAAGAATGCGGCCTGATTCCAGAATTGCGTCTGTGACCATTGATCAAAGGGATGGTTGTGACATTCGGCACACTCCAGCCGGATCCCGAGGAACAGTCGCGTTGCCGCGCCGGCCAGCTTGGCAGGATCCGCTTCCTTTGACGCCATGAACGCCAGCGGATTGGCGGCTCGGAGATCGGTCAGGACCATTTGCGGCCGATCCGCACTCTCGGTAATTGGCGCCGTCAGCAACTCGCGAACGATCTGGTCAAACCCGGCGCCCTCAGCGCGTCGTTGACGCAACCAGGCCTCGAATCCGGGAACCAGATATTGCAGTTGACGCTCCGTGTTCGCCTCCGGCAGCAACAAGCCACGCCAGGTGCGTGAGAAATGCTGGGCGTGTTCTTCGCTCGCCAGCAGCCGGTCGATTAACGATGTTCGCTTCTCCGGATGGGAATCGCCCAGAAAGGTCCGCACTTCCTCACTCGTTGGGATCCGGCCGATCAGATCGAGGCTCGCCCGTCGCAGAAACTCCGCATCGTCCGCCAGCGGTGCGGCGACCACACCGTGTTCATGATGCGACTGGGCGAGATGTTCGTCGATCACCCGTGACAGCTCGCTGGCGGCTGATGTCCGGAGGATGAGATCCCCCGACAGCAGGACGAGCATCAAACAGAGTGGCCGCATCGTTCACTCCCCC
>JAHBXU010000612.1 GCA_019636315.1 Planctomycetaceae bacterium
ACGGCTGGCAACTGGTCGTCCAGGGATTGAGCCTGAGTTTCGCCGGCAAGAGTTAAACGACATACCCAGACATCAGACGTACCGCTCACCCTTCAAGTCACAACCCGCAGTCTTCGTTTGGCATGGCTGGCAGCCCCGACAATCTGATGCCCCCCGCCCAGCCGTGGTATCGGCAGGGCGAATTGCTGCTTTCGGCCGGGTTGCTGGCGTCTTTGGGGGTGATGCTCGTCCCGCTGCCCACCGTGCTGCTGGACATGCTGCTGGCATTCAATCTGGCACAGAGCATTCTCCTGCTGCTCATCACGCTCAATGCGCGCCACCCGCTCGAGCTGTCGGTGTTTCCATCACTGTTGTTGCTGCTGACGCTGTTCCGGCTGACGTTGAACGTCGCCACGACGCGGTTGATTCTCCTCAACGGCGACGCCGGGAAAATCGTCGACACGTTCGGCAACATGGTCGTCGGCGGCAACCTCGTCGTCGGTCTCGTGATCTTTCTGATTCTGGTCATCATTCAGTTCGTGGTGATCACAAAAGGCTCCGGACGCATCTCGGAAGTCGCTGCACGATTCACGCTCGACGCGCTTCCTGGAAAACAGATGGCGATCGACGCCGAAATGAACGCCGGCGGGATCACGACAGAAGTCGCCCGCCAACGGCGCGAGAACCTGGCCCGCGAAACCGAGTTCTACGGAGCGATGGACGGTGCGGGAAAGTTTGTCCGCGGCGACGCCATCGCCGGGCTGATCATCACCGCGATCAACCTTGTCGGCGGCGTGGTGATTGGAATTTCCAACGGTCTGGGATTCGTCCAGTCGATGACGACGTATTCGATCCTGACCGTAGGCGACGGGCTGGTATCGCAGATTCCCGCACTGATCATCGCGACGACGGCCGGTATTCTGGTCACGAAAACGTCGTCCGATCAGGGGCTGGGAGGCGAGATCGGCGACCAGATTCTGGGGAACGAGCGTCCATTGTGGATTGGGGCCGTCATGCTGGGCGCTATGGGACTCATGCCCGGATTTCCGACGCTTCCGTTCTTCGCGCTGTCTGGCGGCCTGCTGCTGTTTCTCAATCGGACTCGTGTCCAGACGAAACCCGTTGCAAAGCCGGAAGCCCCTCCGCCGCCGGAAGAAGAGACGGATAAGCGGCAACTGGATGACTTCCTCGTGCGCGAACGGGCATCAATCGAAGTCGGGTCGAGGCTGATCCCCTTCGTCAAGCCGTCCAAGTCCAAGGGAATCGCGGAACGGATCACGCTGCTCCGACGCGACTTCGCCCGAGCCAATGGTTTGTGGATCCCTCCCATTCGTGTGGTGAGCAGCCTGGAGATCGCGCCGGAATCGTATCGCTTACTGATCGCCGGACGCGAAGTCGCATCGGGATCGATTCGGATCGATCGCATGCTGGCCATCGCCCCTGAGAACCGCCCACTCGACATTCCCGGCGAACGAACGACCGAACCGGCCTTCGGTTTGCCGGCTCTTTGGATTCAGACCAGTCATCAGCGCCAAGCCGAGCTTGCCGGCTGCACGGTCGTCGATCCCGTGAGCGTTTTGATCACACACCTGGGGGAATTGCTTAAGCGGCACGGTCATGAACTCATCTCGCGCGAGGATCTGCATGCCATGCTGGACCGCGTCAAAGAGTTCGCGCCGACAATTGTCGACGAACTCAAGCCGGACGTGGTGAAGATCGGCACTCTGCATCAGGTCATCACCCGACTGGCGGCCGAACGCGTGCCGTTGGCCGATCTGGCATTGGTGCTCGAGTCGGTGGGGAACCACGGGCCGATGGTTAAGGATCCCGACGACCTGGTGGAACGTGTCCGCGCGGACCTGGGACCGGTGATCTGCGAGCGATATCGCGATGAGCATGGGGGCGTGCGCGTCCTGTCGCTGCATCCGCAATTGGAAGGGCAATTTCGCGATCGACTCCGCGATAAGCAGATTCTGCTCGGCGCGCAGGCTTTGGAGAAGCTGCTGGCGCAGATCGGTCAGCATGCGGCGGACGCCAGTCGCCGCCAGCAAACTTTAGCGCTGCTGACCGACCCCGCGTTGCGGCGACCGCTTTCAAAGATTCTCAGCCGCGCCATCCCGGAACTGGGAGTTATCAGTTATGCCGAGATTCCCAGCAATCTCTCGCTGATACCGGTCGCCATGATCCGCACGGAAGAAGTTTTCGACGGCATCAATGATGCGTGGAACAGTCCCCAGTCGATGTCTGCCGGCACGGGTGTGCCGTCGGACCGCAACGCCAGAAACGCCGCCGCGTGATGTCTCCCTGAGAAACACTGACCAATGATGAACGAATCTGAAACATCTCTCCCGTCCGGACCCTGGCCAGCGGCTGTCGGATTGCTGGCGGCCTGTGCGACAACCATGTTCGGCATCGTCGGTGGGTGCGAGCCCGAAACGATCCTGTATCGCGGCTTCGTTTCGGGAGTCACAGTAACCGTTGTCGCCACGGTCGTCCGCAGTGTGTGGCACCTCGTCGACCCCGGTGAGGCATCGTGATCTTCAACATGAAGAGATCCCTGCTTCGCGTTTTTCCAAGAGTGATCCCATCCAACTTCGGGGCCGCCTGTATGACATGACAACTCAGCCGAGGAGGCAACGATTGAGCAGGTTGACCGGCGGCCGAACAGACTTGTGTGGAGCGTAAGCGACATGGATGTCGCGGCGACCAATCCGTATCAGAAAGTCGTGCAGGCGCAGCAGAATGAGCAACTCATTCTGGAGCACTTGCACTACGTGCGCCATGTTTTGGGGCGGACGGTCGCGGAACTCCCGGAGGGCATCGATCTCGAGAACTTGGAGGCCGCGGGAATTCTGGGCCTGGTTGAAGCGGCAGCGCAGTTCGACCCGGCACGTGAGGTGGCATTCACCACGTTTGCCTACCTGCGAATTCGGGGAGCGATCCTGGATGAACTCCGTCGTAACTGTCCGCTCTCGCGATCGATGCTCAAGCGGTGGGAACTGATTCGCTCTGTCTATGCGAAACTGGAGCCGCCTGTTGCTCCGGAGAATCTCTCTGCGGCGACCGGTCTTTCTCTCGATGATGTCCTGGAATGTCTGCAGTCGATCCGGTTGACGAATCCGGATGCCTGGCATGAGGATCTTGCCGGGGGAACTTTGCTCGATGACCAGAGTCTGCCGCCAGCGGCGGCGATTGAGCACGAAGACGACCTGAGCGTTCTCGCCGACGCGATTGCACATCTCCCCGATCAGGAGCGGACCGTGCTCACGCTCTATCACATGGAAGAGCTGCGTCTCAAGGAAATCGGCATCATTCTGGGCCTGTCCGAATCGCGCGTTTCGCGCGTTCTGGCCGCGGCCGAGTTGCGACTCAAGGAGACGGTCCGGCGTCGCACGAGCCATGACGACAATTCACATCTGGAAAGGAAACTTCGCAGTCATGACAGCCACACGTCGGATCGAACCGGGGTTGCGGGGGAGCCGCATACTCCACCGCGACGCGGTCATGTACCACTCGGATCCGGTTCCCATCGGTGAGTCCACTCCAGACGAGGAAGCCGTTCCGGTCGAAA